>JALSGI010000455.1 GCA_026982835.1 Planctomycetota bacterium
TTAGCAGCCCGTTGAAGAATGTTCCTCGATACGGAATCGCGTCACAGGACTAGACGTATTTTCTGAAAAAAAGCGGCTCGGCAGGAGCCTCGCCCTCCCAAACTTGCGTTTTTCAACGGGCTGTTATCAGGAAAACACTGCCTGGATCGACTCGTAAACCACCTGGCCCAGCAGGTCCAGCTCCTCCAGCGACACGCAAAGCGGCGGCATGAGCACCACCACGTTGCCCAAGGGGCGCAAGAACACGCCGCGTCGCCGGGCCTCCAGACACACGGCCCAGCCACGCTTTTCTTCCCAGGGAAACGGTTCCTTGGTCTGCCGGTTGCGCACCAGCTCCACGGCCGCAATCAGCCCCCGCCGACGCACGTCGCCCACCGGGGGCAGTTGGGCGATGCGGTCCAGGTGGTGCTGGAGTCGCCGGGCCTTTTCCGGCAGGTGTTCCAGCGTGCGCTCCTTTTCAAACACTTCCAGCGTGGCCAGGGCCACGGCCGCCCCCAGCGGGTTGCCGCAGTAAGTGTGGCCGTGGAAGAACTGCCTCGCTTCCTCGTACCGGCCCAGGAACGCCTCCCATACCCGGTGCGTGGTCAGCGTGGCCGCCAGCGGCAGGTAGCCGCCGGTGAGTCCCTTGGCCAGGCAGAGGAAATCGGGCACGACCCCCTCCTGCTGGCAGGCAAACAGGGTGCCGGTGCGGCCCATGCCTACGGCCACCTCGTCCAGAATGAGCAACACTTCATAGCGGCGACAAAGTTCGGCCACGCCACGCAGCAGCCCCGGCGGATGCATCACCATGCCGGCTGCGGCCTGCACCAGCGGTTCCATCACCACGGCCGCCAGGCGGTGGTGGTGTTCCCGCAGCAGGTGCTCGATGCGGTCCAGGTAGTACCGGCAGGCCCCCTTGGGCGAAACGCCCTGGGGCAGCCGATAGGTATCCGGCACGGGGGCTCGTACCACGGGAAACAGCAGCGGGCGGAACATGCCGTGAAACAGCTCCACCCCGCCCACGCTCACACTGCCCAGCGTATCGCCGTGGTAGGCTTCGGCCAGGGCCAGGAAGGTGGTCTTTTCCGGCCGCGGCTCGGGGCACTGCCGCCAGTACTGGAAGGCCATCTTCAGGGCCACCTCCACGGCGGTGGAGCCGTCGTCGGAAAAGTACACGTGCTCCAGCCCCCCCGGGGCCAGCTCCACTAGCCGGGCCGCCAGGCGGATCGCCGCAGGGTTGGAAGCCCCCAGGGCCGTAGTATGGGCCACTTGCTCCAACTGGCGGCGCAGGGCGGCGTCCAGATGCGGGTGCCGGTGCCCGTGCACGTTGCACCACAGCGAGCTTACCCCGTCCAGGTAACGCCGCCCCTGGTGGTCGTAGAGCCAGCAACCTTGGCCGTGGGTAAAGATCAGCGGCTCGTATTCGGCCATCTGGGTAAAGGGGTGCCAGAACACCTCACGGTCCACACGGCACAGCTCCTCCCAGGAAAGTTCTGGCCTGGGGGCTGCGGCAGCTTGTTGGCGAGCAGATGGCATCGGCGTTGGCCCTTGGCGATTCTGCCGACTCTGGGGACATTCCCGACCTTTGGTTCCCCTGGGCTGGGAACATGGCCTCCACAGGGGGTATCATGAAGTGGTCCCCTGTTGGTTTTAAGCGCTTTGGCCCATGAGCACCACCACCGTCGAGCTGTTCGGCACCGCCCGGCTGCAAGCCGGGGTGGATCGGGTGGAGCTTCCGCCTGGAACGCTGCAAGAGGTGCTGCGCGAGCTCCAGCGCCGCGTGCCGGCCCTGGGGGGCTGCTGTGTACAGGACGGACGGCTGTTGCCGGGTTTTATTGTCAATGTGAACCGGCAATACTTTACTCGCGACCCCGGCGTGCAGCTGGCCCCCGGCGACGTGGTACTGCTGCTGGCGGCCGACGCCGGGGGCTGATGAGCTTACCGGAAAAGTCTCCGCAGGAATGGTCTTCCCGGACGGCAAATGGCGAGCGGCGAGCCCGCGGCTTGGAGCCGCGTGAGGCTTGGGGGTGTGGAGGCGTGGGGGCTTGGAGGGATGGCGAGCCGCTGGCTTTAGCCAGCGGTTCGCCAGCGAGCCGGGAGCGTAAGCTCCCGGAGGAGAACGCCAAACGCGTTTACCGGCTCTCCCCGGGCTCCAAGCCCGGGGCTCGCCGGACAAAAATCAACTCTTCTGCTCTGGAAACACCCAACTTGTGCTGACACGCTAAACACGTAATTAGGTGGGGAAAACGCCGGAAAAACTAAAACTAACAAGGATAATAACACCCATGCCCTGTGCCTATCACGGCCGTTGGCTCCATGTGCAGCTGGACCCCCTGGGGGCAATCCCTCGGGAGCTGCCCGAGGAGGTGCTGCGCCGCTTCCTGGGCGGGGTGGGGCTGGGCACCTGGCTGCTTTTGCATCTGGAGGCCTGGCGGCACGAGGCCCTGGAGCCGCAGGCCCCCCTGGCCTTGGTCTTCTCTCCCCTGGTGGGCAGCCCGCTGACCACCTCGGCCAAGTTCGCCTTGATGAGCCGCAGCCCGCTCACCGGCCGGATCAACGATTCGCTCTCCAGCAGCCACTTCGCCCTGGCCGGCAAGCGGACCGGCTACGACGCCCTGGTCATCACCGGCCAGGCCTCCGAGCTTTCGGTGCTG
>JALSGI010000456.1 GCA_026982835.1 Planctomycetota bacterium
AAGGGTGGAAAGCTGCTCGATGTAGCGCCAGGCCCGATCCGAAATCTCCACCGGCACGGCCCAGTAGATGTCCGGCGGGTCGGCCCCCAGGATCACCACCTGCGTGCCCGGCTTGGGGCTTTGCAGGCGCGGGGCGAGGATTCGCTGGCCGGGGCGAACGTATTGCTTGCCCTTGAGCACCTGCTGCACCTGGTAGGGCCAGGTGCGAACCAGGTTGGCCGGGGCGTCGGGATGGGGCACTTCCAGCAGCCGGGCACGTACCACCACCGCAGCGGCACCGAGTCGGTCGCTGAAGGTCTGCGAAACCGAGCGGCAAAACGGGCAGGCGACTGCCGCAGGTCCACGGCTCCACGTCCCCAAAGCGGCCAAAAGCAGCACCAGCCATCGCAGGCTCCCGCCGCGCGGAGAACCAGCAGGAAGTACCCTCCCGCCGGCAGTTGCCCAGGACGAGTGTTTCTGCCGCTGCGAAGCGTGCATGGCAGGCTGTGCCTCCGCCCCTGGGGGCTACTTGCCGGGGGAAGCCGAACCGGCAGGTGCGGGAGCCGGGGCCGGCTTGCTCCCCCCGGGGCGGCCGCGGCTGGGGAAAAAGAAGCTGGCCCGACGCACCGCTTTCGGGTCGATCTTTTCCAGCTCCTTGAGCAGTTTTTTGGCCCGCGGCTTCGGACAAGCCTTCAGATACTGCACCACCGGCACGCGGACCCAGCTCTTTTTCCCCTCGGCCTGTTTGAACAACTCCACCAGGCGGTCCATCACCGACCAGTCCTCCCAGCGAGCCAGGTCCGGGATCACCAGGTCGGCCAGCTCCGGCCGGTCCAGCAGCAGGTGGAACGCCTGGGCCAGGCGCCGGCGCGGGATGACCGACTCGGATTGCCCGTGAAAACGCAACGCCTGAATCGCCGCATACACTTCCGAGTAGCTGGCCTTGGGGTTGCCCAGGAAGTGCTTCTCCACCAGCGGCAGCCCCTGGGGACCTTTGAGCGTCAGATAGCAGGCGATCATGGCGTCCAGGCCCATCTTGGGCCGATCCGTGGGCGAGAGCAGAATCCGCTCCAGCAGTTGGGCGTCCTGGGGCTTGCCGCAGATGCCCAGCATGGTCAGGTAGAGCCGCTTGCGGCTGGTGGCCACTTCGGGGTCCTGAATCCAGCGGAGCAGTTCCTGGCGATTGAGGTAGGGTTTGAGGGCCTTCACATCGTCGTAGGGGGCGCGGGCGAACTCGTCGTAGGAGTCCCGCTCCAGCAGCGAATCGCCGCATTCCAGGTACTTGTAGAAGAAAGCCAGCCGCTTGGCACCCGACTCCGGCAGCGAGGGGAGCCGCAGCAGGTAGTCCACCGCTTTTTTCGACAGCGGCACAGGCGTGGCCCAGTTCAGCTTCGGCGGCTCGGAACCAAACAGCAAAAACAGGGTCCCCTTGGGTTTGTCGCCGAAGTAGAGCACCTTGACCACCGGGCGGCGGGAGAAGTGGAACACACCCTGTTTTTCCTCGCCTTGGGCCAGCCCGCTGGGGTCCAGCAGGTTGGCCCCTTTCAGGGCGTACCAGCACTCGAACCGTGCCCGGTAGAGCTTGGTGCTTCCCGGCTCGGGGGGCATGGGGGGATCGAGCAGTCGGGCAATGACGGCCACGTCGTTGTTGTTGATCTCCTCGGTGAAGGTCAGCGCCACGGCCGAGCAGAACGGGCAAGCAAGTGCCGGGGCGGCAGTGCCCAGGGCGGCAAGCACGAACGCCAGACAGGCAAGCAAGCGGACCATGACGTTTTCTCCTCGACTGGATGGTCCTCGGGAAATCCCCAACACACGCCCCCCTCCGGCGCGGGAAAAGCCGCCACCGGCAGGGCTCGCGGAGGCGTTTTCTCTCTATTTGGTTGTACCTTGTGGCGGGAGGGAAGTCACGGGTTGTGGATCAGGGCCTGGGCCACGTCGGTACGGTAGGCGGTCATGGCGGGCACATAGCCGGCCGCGGTGGCCAGCACCACCAAGGCGGGCAGGATGTAAAGCTCATAGACCGTGCCGCTGAGCAGGCCCAAGTCCACCCCGGCCCGTTCCAACACCACGGGGCTTACGGCCCACACCAGCCCATGCCCCAGGGCAAACCCCAACAGCCCGCCGCATAGCGAAAGCAACACCGACTCCAGCAGCACAATGGTCATCACCGTGCGGCGGCTGGCCCCCAAGGCGCGCAGGATGGCAATGTCGCGTTTGCGTTCGCTCATCGAGTTGTAGATGCCCACCATGATCCCCACGGCGGCCACCACCGTAACCAGCCCGGCCAAAAGCAAAAGCAGCGATTGCACGTCGCCCAGCAGCCCCTCGAACAACTGGCCCAACTCCCGCGAAGGATGCACGGCCTGGGCCACCATGCCCTTGTTGATGGCCTTGTAAAGTCCCATGGAGTCGATGGGGCGGCTGCGCAGCATCACGGCCGTGACCTCCCGCTCGATCAACGGCAGCGGCTCGTGCTGGTGATCGTGGGCATGATCGTGAGCTTGCGCGTGTTTGTGATCGTGCTCGTGTTCCGGGGCACCGGTTTTCTCTTCCGCCGCGTGGTTACCGCCTGCGGTGTGCTCGTGCCGGTGGTCGTGCTCGGCGGCGGAACCGAAGACCAGCTGCTGCACGCGGGGGCTGAACAGTTC
>JALSGI010000457.1 GCA_026982835.1 Planctomycetota bacterium
GAGCTCCCCAGACCAACCCCATCGAGCGGGTATGGTGGCACTTGCACGAGGAAATTACCCGCAACCACCGCTGCCGCACGATTGAAGAGCTGATCGATCTGACGTATGAATGGTTCGAAAGGAGCAAACGCTTCGAGATTGAGACTTCCCTTTATCCCTCTGCTCAAGCGACTTAGATGCCACTTCCACCTTTTTGTGGAGTTATTTAGATGGAGAGGAATGCCACCGATGAGGTCTTTCGTGGAACTGCGCCAAGTCCTGGAACAAGCTGCCCGGCGGATCGCCTCGGCCGGGGCGCTTTTGATCGGGGCGGGAGCGGGCATGGGGGTGGATTCCGGCTTGCCCGACTTCCGCGGCCCGGAAGGGTTCTGGCGCGCGTATCCGCCTTTTCGCGGGCGGCGATTCGAGGAGATGGCCAACCCCCGCTGGTTCCGTCACGATCCGCACCTGGCCTGGGGGTTCTACGGCCATCGCTTGCAGTTGTACCGGGAGACGGAACCGCACGCGGGCTTTGGGATTCTGTTGCGTTGGGCCCGGCAAGTTCCCGGCGGGGCGTTCGTGTTCACCAGCAACATCGACGGGCACTTTCAGCGGGCCGGATTCTCCCCGTTGCAGGTGGTCGAGTGCCACGGGTCGATCCACCATTTGCAGTGCGTCGAGCCGTGTTCGGCACACATTTGGTCCTCTGAAGAAGTGCAGCTGGAAATCGACCCGGAGACGTTTCGCGCTGCGGACCCTCTGCCCCGATGCCCCCGCTGCGGTGGGCTGGCTCGCCCCAATGTGTTGATGTTCAACGACTACCACTGGGTGCCCGACCGCACGGCAGGCCAACAGCAGCGATACCGCCGCTGGCTGCGAAGTGTCCCCGAGCCGCTGGTGGCCATCGAGCTGGGGGCCGGCTCCGCCGTGCCCACGGTGCGCCGGGAAATGGAAAGGCGCACGCCGCTTCTGGTGCGGATCAATCCCCGCGAGGCCGAGGTGCCGCCGCCGGGGATCGGGATTCCCTGCGGGGCGCTGGAAGCCCTGCGGCAGATCGACGCGGTGCTGGGTGGTTGCGATCCGCAAGAGGAATGAATCGCGGGGAGATGTCCTGGGGAGTGCCGTACCGCGGCTGCTTGAGTTGCTTTGCTGCAAGCTTCCCTACAGCAACAAAAGCGGCACGCGGCGCAGCTCCACGGCCAGCGCATAGGCCCGGCCGTGCATGGCGGCCATCCCTTCCCGGCTGGCCGGAAAGACCAGCAGGTCGGCCCCGTGCTGGCGAATGAGGCTGCGATACTGCTCCAGGTGGCGGCCCATCTGCACCACGCTCTCCACCTGAAGCGGTCGCCCGGCCTGCTGCAATCCCTGGCGGCAGGAATGGATGTAGTCGGCCGGTTCCTTGAGGAGTTGGCGGGCAATGGCCTGGCGGGCCGTGTCGGTATCGATTTCGGGGATTTTCTCGATCACGCCCAAGTAACGTTGGAACGTCTCCTCGTCCTCGATGTGGGTCAGGAAGAGGATTCCCCCGGGGGCGGTGAGGCTGGCCGCCACGGAGACCAGCCAGGCATCACCGGTGAGGTGATCGGTAACGGCCATCACACGGTCGGTGTTGGTGGGCAGGGGCACCTCGGGAGCTTCCAGCGGGTGAGGGATCAGCAACACGGGCACTTCGGTGTGCTGCACCAGCACGTCCACGTAATCGCCCAGGCTGTAGGGCCAGCGCCAGGCCTGGGTGTGCAGGTTGCGGTAGGTGCACACCAGGTCCAGCGGCTGCGACTCCACAGCTTGCAGCAGCGCGCCGACGCTTTCCAGGCGCGGACCTCCCAGCACTTCCCAGTGGGCCTGGGGCATCACCTCCCCCAGGAACGAGCGCAGCCGGGTGACGATCTGGTCGGAGGCGGCCTGGTCCTGGTCGGTGACCACCAGCACGCGGCGCCACTGGGGCTGCTGGTAGCGAAACACTGGTTTAGCCGCCGCCTTGAAGACGCTCTCGAACTGGTCCAGCTGGGTCATGGCAACACCTGCGGAGAAGGAGCGTGCTTCCTTGGTTGTAAACCGCTCCTGGGAGCTGTCAAGCAAAGCTCCATCTGGGCCGGGGCTGCGGCGTTTGCCGGGCAACCGGCGGCTCGCCGGTTGCGTGCGTTCTCGTAACAGCGAGCCGCGAGTGTCAACTCGCGGAGCCAATCTGCAAGTCAGCGCGTGTTTTTCATTGTCTCCGGGAGCTGACGCCCGCGGCTCGCTGTTCAACCGCCGGCTCACGCCGGCGGCTCGCCATCCCTCCAAGCCCCCAAGCCTCCACGCCCTCCACGCCTCCCCGAGCTGAAGCTCGGGGCTCGCCGGGTGCGGAAGTTAACACCCCGTTGAAAAACCCCCTTACCCCTTGCCATTGAGATATTCTTCTGTACACTGGCCGCGTCGGGTTTCTCAACTCCCAGCTTCTTCCTTCCAGCGTGGAAAGGACGCCCTGATGAGCCTGGGCCGGCGCCGCCAGGTGGAGCCTAAGCCGTGGCTCTCCTATCGGGAAATCCCCCGCGGGCCTGGTCACGTCTTTTATCAAAAGCTCAACCAGTTGCTGGAAGAGCACGGCTTTGACCGGTTCGTAGAGGACCTCTGCGCCCCCTACTACCACGACCGC
>JALSGI010000458.1 GCA_026982835.1 Planctomycetota bacterium
CCCTACCAGGCGGTCCATCCCCCGTCGATCACCAGCACCGAGCCGGTCATGTACCGGCTCGCCTGCGAGGCCAGAAACACCACCGCCGCGGCGTATTCGTCCGGCTGGGCCATGCGGCCTAGCGGGGTGCGCTGCTCGTATTGCCGCACAAACTCCGGGTCTTGTCCGTCGTAAACGCCCCCGGGCACCAGGCAATTGACCCGCACCCCGTACTCCCGCCAGTGCACGGCCAGGTAGCGGGTAAGCTGGATCACCCCGGCCTTACTGGCCCCGTAGGCCGGCGGAGAGTTGACGCCCGAGTCGCCGTACACGCGCGGATCAGGCGACACCAGGGCGTAGGTGGAGCTGATGTTGATGATCGCCCCCCGGCGGTGCTGGATCATCTCCTGGCCAAACACCTGGCAGGCCAGGAACACACCCGTCAAGTTCACCTCCAGCACCTGCTGCCAGGGCTGGAGGGGATACTGCTCCGGCTGGGAAGAATAAAAGCCGGTGCTTCGGTACTGGGCCGCATTGACCAGCACTTGCACCGGGCCCAGCTCTGCTTGAATGCGCCGCTGGGCCTGTTCCAGCGATTCTCGCCGGGTGGTGTCGCACTCCAGGGCCAAGGCGGGCAGGGCGTCTTGATTCATTTGCTCGGCTACGCTCTGGGCGGCCTGGGCCTCCAGGTCCAACACGGCCACCCGGGCCCCGGCCAGCCCCAGCCCCAGGCACACGTGGCGGCCGATCCGCCCCCCGCCCCCTACGACCACCGCCACCTGGCCTTCCAGGCCGAATTGCCGGGCCAACCACTGGTGCTGCTGTGCGGAAAGCTCCACGGATTCCGGCTCCCACTGCGGCAAGGCACCCAGGAACATCCCGTCCATGCTACGGCGGCTTGATTGTGCCAGTCGTCGGCCGCGCTGACCAGAGCAGCTTCGACCGGGCGTGCGGTTGTCCTTCTCTTTCCGGCAGACCACAATGCTTTTTGTGGAAACCCACAAACTGCCGGAAGAATCGTGTCCTCCCGCGAAAACCGCCCATGCTTGCCAAACGCGTGATCCCCTGCCTGGATGTGGACCGCGGCCGCGTGGTCAAAGGGACCAACTTCGTCAATCTCCGCGACGCCGGCGACCCGGTGGAAGTGGCCGTCCGCTACGAGCAGGAAGGGGCCGACGAGCTGGTGTTCCTGGACATCACGGCCAGTCACGAGGGTAGGGCCATCATGCTGGAGGTGGTCCGCCGCACGGCCGACGTGGTCTTTATGCCGCTTACCGTGGGCGGGGGAATTCGCACGCTGGAAGACATCCGCCAGTTGCTTTCGGCCGGGTGCGACAAGGTAAGCATCAACTCGGCCGCCGTGCGCAACCCGGAGCTGGTCCACCAGGCAGCCCGGCGATTCGGCAGCCAGTGCATCGTGGTCAACATCGACCCCAAGCGCGTGCAACACAACGGGCGCGAGGTGTGGGAAGTGCACATCAACGGCGGGCGCATCCCTACCGGGCTGGAAGCGGTGCCCTGGGCCCGGGAAGTGGAACGCCTGGGAGCCGGGGAGATCGTGCTTACCAGCATGGACGCCGACGGGACCCAGGCCGGCTACGACCTGGAGATGACCCGGGCCGTAAGCGAAGCGGTGAGCATCCCGGTGGTGGCAAGCGGGGGGGCGGGCCACCCGCGCCACCTGGCCGAGGCGATCCTGGAGGGGAAGGCCGATGCGGCCCTGGCCGCCAGCATCTTCCACTTCGGCCAGTTCACCATCCAGGAGACCAAGCAGTATATGCGCCAGCAAGGTATCCCTGTGCGGCTGTAGGGCCGGCTTGCGGCTTGCGCCGTGCGCTGTTGCGCAGGAGCTTCCGCACCGCTGCGAGAACACAAACGCACTAACTGGCGAGCCGCGCATCTTCAGCCAGCGGAGAAAAATTCACAGATTGCGTTTATCCGGCTCTCCCCGGACTGAAGTCCGGGGCTCACCAGATGCAAGAGTACACGTTGATTCTGGCACAGAACGGCGAGCCGGGAGCGTAAGCTCCCGGAGGGCGTGGCGGCTTAGAACATTGGAGGGATCCGGATCCCCGCACGTCCGTGGGAGGAGTGGCTCCCGGAAGAACGCCAAAAGCAAACTCGAACCTGAGAACGCAAAGGAACCGCCCCATGACGCTGTTCGATCTTTCCGGCAAGGTGGCCCTGGTCACCGGCGGCTCGCGCGGCTTGGGCAAGGCGATGGCCCGAGCGCTGGCCCAAGCCGGGGCCGACGTGGTGATCGCCAGCCGCAACGAGCAGGCGCTGCGGCAAGCCCTGGAAGAAATCCTGCAAGGGCTTTCGGTTCGCGGGCACTACGTGGTGGGGGACCTTTCCCGCCGGGAGGAAAGTGCCCGCGTGGCCCAAGCAGCCCAGGACACTCTGGGCCGGGTGGACATCCTGGTCAACAACGCCGGCACCAACGTGCCCCAACAGATCGACCAGATCGAGGATGCCACCTGGGACCAGTTGCTGGAGCTGAATCTTTCCAGTTGCATGGCGCTATCGCGGGCGGTGGTGCCGGGGATGAAACAGCGTCGCTGGGGCCGGATCATTCACATCTCCTCGATCATGGCCTTCGTCTCCAAGGAGGGCCGCAACGCCTACTCCAGCA
>JALSGI010000459.1 GCA_026982835.1 Planctomycetota bacterium
ATAAGTGCATTGCGCTATTTTTCTCCGCTGGCTGAAGCCAGCGGCTCGCCATTTGCAAGAAAAAACGCTTATTCTCTCCTAGCATGGAAGCGCCAAACCAAGTGATGTGCTAGCTGGCTAAACACGTACGGTTCTTTGGGGCCGGGGGCTTGTTCGCTTTAGGCGTCGGTCCCGGGCCGGATCAGTCCCGCGGGGGCTGAAACTCGCGTGCCCGGTGGCGAAGCTCGGCAGCCGTCTGCCGCAACAGGTCGGCCAGATGGTAACGGGCGGTCCATTCCAGATCGTTGGCCGCCTCTTCCAGGTGCCGGGCCGCTTCGCGCAAGGTGCGCACCACCAGCTCATGCTCCGGGTCCAGCTGCCCCGGGGGAGCCGGAGCCGCAACGGCGATTTTCCCCTCTGCCGCTTCCGCAGGCGGCCAGACGGGGACCTCCGCCGGTGCTTCTGCTTCGGCAGGCGGCGGGGCAGTTGCCTCGGGGGAGGGGGCTTGCTGGGCTTGAAGCTCCTTGATCGTCTGCACCAGCTCCCGGCTTAGCTCTTCCACCTGCCGGGGATTCTTGGTGGGATCGAACACGCTCCCCCGCAACACGCTGTTGCGGAAGCGGTCGGTCAGCGAAAGGATCACTTCCGCCGCCCCCGGACCCACTACTTGCAAAGGCGACCCGGAACCAGGCACCGGATTGGCCTTTTGCTCCTGGGGAGCAGGGGGCGGGGCAGTCTTTTCCGCAGAAGAAGCGCCGGTTTTCGGGGCCACGGCGAAGAACTCCCGAGCCAGCTCCAGCTCGGCCTGGTCTTCCTCCGGGAAAATGATCGCATCTGCGGAAACGCTCTCTACCGCCGGCGGAACTTGCGGGCGGCTCGCCCCCTCGGGGCGCTGCACCTTGCGGCGGCGCGAGGAAACCGGCTTGAGTTGGATCGCCGGGGATTCTGCCGCCGCGGCAGCTCGCCGCACGAAGCGACCGCCTCGGGCCAGAACGGGCCGGGAGCTGGGCGGGGCCGACTGCCAGCTTCCCTTTTCCCAGGGGGACTCCCCGCCGGAAGGGGCGTTTTCCGGCGCCGAGTCGAGCCAGTTTCCAGAACTCGCCGAGGGAGACGACCATCTCCCCTGGCCCGACCACGGACCGGCCGTGTAACAGGCCCAAGCCACCACGCCCAGGGCGAACGTCCCGCACAAAACCAGCACGCGCATCGTTTGGCTCCCTTTGCACATCAAAGCGGCTGCCATTACCGGCCGCCGGAGCCGCATCCGGGCAGCTACTTCTGAACCGGGGAGGCGGATTATAGAATGACCCCCCGAGAGGACAAACAGCACTTCCCCCCGCCCCAGCCAAGGTGCCAGCAATGAATGCAAACGCGCCGGTCCAGTGCTACTGTGTGGGCATCCTTGTGGCCGACCACCTGTGCACGCCCATCGACCACTTGCCTCGGGCCGGAGAGCTGGTGCTGGCCCAGCAGTTGCCGCTGGAGATCGGCGGCTGTGCGGCCAACGCGGCCATCGGCATGGCCCGTTTGGGACTGAACGTAGGCGTGGTGGGGCAGGTGGGCGAGGACCCGTTCGGGCAGTTCATCGTGCAACAACTTCAGCGTCACGGCGTGCACACCCGGCAGATCCGTTTTGTTCCCGAAGCCACCTCTGGTACGCTCATCATCAACGTCCAGGGGGAGGATCGCCGGTTCATCCACGCCATTGGGGCCAACGGGACGCTGCGGGCCGAGGTGCTGGATTTTCCCGAACTGGAACAAGTCCCGGTGCTCTTCCTCGGTGGTTATCGCCTCATGCCGCAGCTGGTGGCCCAGGAGCTGGTGCCCCGACTCGGGCGACTCAAGGAAAAAGGCGTGCGGGTGGTGTTGGATGTGGTGATCCCCGATGCCCAGGACCACTGGCCCGAAGTGGCCCCGCTGCTGCCGCTGGTGGATGTCTTCTTGCCCAACCAGGACGAAGCCCAGAACTTAAGCGGCCAGCAAGACCCCGTGGCCCAGGCCCGCTGGTTCCAGCAGCACGGGGCCGCCACGGTGGTCATCACCTGCGGCCACCAAGGGGCCGTGGTTTACAGCCCCGAGCGTTGCGTGCGCCTGGGCACGTTCCCCGTGCCGTACGTCGGCGGCACCGGCTCGGGGGACGCGTTCACCGCCGGCTACGTCTATGGCATGCTGCAAGGCAAGGACGCCGTGGAATGCGCCGTGTTGGGCAGTGCGATGGGGGCCAGTTGCGTCCGCGGAGTGGGGGCCACCGAGACGCTCTTTGATCGCCAGGAGCTGGAGCAGTTCGTCCGGGAACACCCGCTGGAGATCGAGCCGGTGTGAGAGGCTTGCGACATGCGACGTGTGGCTTGCGCTGCCTGCGCCGGTGCTCCCGCACCGGGGGCTTGGAGGCGTGGAGGCTTGGGGGCTTGGAGGGATCCAGAGCCCCGCACGTCAGTGCGGGGAGAAACAGTACCGGCTTGCGACTGGCGCAATGCGGCGTGCGGCTTGCGCCGGAGCTTCCCTCCGACGCAAGAACAAGCGTCAAATGACCAACAGCGAGCCGGGAGCGTCAGCTCCCGGAGGCGGTTCGGCGTGCGGCTTGCGGCTTGCGCTGCCTGCGCCGGTGCTCCCGCACCGGGGGCTTG
>JALSGI010000460.1 GCA_026982835.1 Planctomycetota bacterium
CCCTGGAAGCGGCAGTGCGTAGCCGGGCGGCGGGCAAGCCGATCCAGTCGCCCAGGTTGCAGGTCCGCTACCAGCCGCGGGATTTTCGGGCGTTTCGGGAGAACGGGGCCAGTTGGCGGATCATCACCGAACAAACCCCCCAGCCCCAAGGGTTCGACAACGGCACGCCGGAACAGCTGCTGCGTTCAGCCCCCGAGTAATCCCCGGCTGCCAGGCTGCTACGAGTGCTCAGTTCGCCGCAGCCGGCCGCCGCGTCCCGGCTCGCCTGGCCTGCCGTGGTGCCTCCAGCAGGCCCACTGCGGCAATCAACACCCCCACTCCGGCCACGCCCAGCCAGATCCAGATCCAGTTGCGGTGGGCCAGCCAGTTGCCGTAGAGCGACTCGAACCGGGAAACCCCCGAAGGCACGGGAAACCGCGGATCCAAGCCTTCCCGGTCGATCTGTTCCCAGACCATCAGCGTTGCCGCCGGAGGAATATCCTCCGGCAGCGGCCCGTACAACCTTTCCATCTCCGCCATGGGCGAAGGCCCCAGCGAAATCCACTTCCACAAGGCCATCGCCGCTCCAAACAAAAACACCACCACCCCGACAAACACCACCAGTTGGGCCACGCCCCAGGAAGGCCGCTGGGGGGATTCCTCCTGGAGCTGGGGCAGCGCCTGCAACTTGGCCCACGTGGGAACCCGCTGCGGCTGTTGGCACTGCGGGCAAGTGACTTCCAGCCCGGACTGGCTGCGACTCACCGGAATCGACTCACCGCAAGAACAGGGCAGCAAGAAGCGGGTGCTCATCTGGAAACGGATCGGGCAGGTGGAAACTCGGTTCTCTGGCGGCCTGGTGCGGCTGCGAGCAGAGAAACCAACCCTTCTACAGAGGGGAAAAACCTGTTTCTTTTATCCTAACCCAACCGGGGAAAAGTGCCAGAGCCGGCCGGCGCCGCCGGCAAGAACAAACGCAGACACACTAACCGGCGAGCCGCTGGCCTCGTACGTGTTTAGCCAGCTAGCACATCACTTGGTTTGGCGCTTCCATGCTAGGTGAAAAGAAGCGTTTTTTCTTGCAAAATAGCGAGCCGCCAGCTTCAGCTGGCGGAGAACAGCGAGCCGGGAGCATCAGCTCCCGGAGACGATAAGAAAGCGGCGCATGATTGCCGTGCTCTCCGTGGGCTTACGCCCACGGCTCGCGGCTGCAAGAACCAACGCCAATCGCCAATACAACCGCGTGCTCACGCACGCGGCTCGCCTGTGTTGCCGCACCGAACACGAGCAAACGCCCCCCGCACACGATTGAAAGAACCACTTTGCCGCCGTCGAGCAAGCACCCATGAGGCAACGTAGCTCTCCTGTCCGCGGCCCGGCCGGGCCGGACTCCCTGGTCCGCGGCTGCTTCTTCAGCCTGCTGGTGCTGGTGCTGGCCGGGCTGGGCTTGCTGTTGCTGGTGCTGATTACCGTGCCGCTGGGAGGCCAGGTTTCCGGCCCGGTGGCCATCATCGGCGGGTTCGTGTTGTTTATTCTGTTTCACTGGCTCAGTTGGGGCTGGTGGCTGGGGCGAGCCATCCACCGGGAAGAAGAGGCCTTCGGCCGAAGGGAAGAAGCTGACGATTCTGGCGATTGAGCCCCCCACGCCGGTCGTAGCGGCATAGCGGAGAGAATGTGCCGGTACGGCAACTTCTGCGCCGTTGGTACTTGCCGCAACGGGAATCTATAGTTTCAAAGGCTACACGGTTCCCTCTTGACATCAGGCCGTTTTCGCAGCCGTGGCTTGGGGCTGCTTCGTCCTCGCTGTCTGCCGGAATCGACCATGAGACGCTCCATCCCGCTGGCAGCTTGCCGCTTTTACCTTTGGGGCAGTTTGTTCGTGGTGACCGTGCTGTTGCTGGCGGCGGCCCTGGTGGATTACTTCGACAGGCAGGCTTTCCAGGCCGAGGCGCGGCACCGGGTCGAGGTGGTCAACCAGTTGGGCAAGGCCGTGCGCACCTACTGCAAGGAGACGCTGCGGCCGGCCGTGCAGGCCCACACCGACAAGCTCATCCTGGAGGCCATGTCCTCCACCTTCGTCACCCGCGGGGTGTTCGAGGTGTTCAATCGCCACATGCCCCAGTACCGCTACCGCCAGGCGGTGCTCAACCCGCTCAATCCCCGGAACAAGGCCGACGAATTTGAGCAGCGCCTCGTGGAGCAGTTTCGCCGCAATCCCCAGTTGAAGGAGCTGGACGGCTACCGCCAGTACCACGGGCGGCGGTCCTACTACGTGGCCCGACCCATCCTCGTGGAACGGCGCTGTCTGCAATGCCACCACTCCCCCCAAACGGCCCCGCCGGAACTGGTGGCCCGCTACGGCACCCAAACCGGCTACGGGTGGAAGGAGGGGGAAGTGGTCGGGGCACTGCTGGTCTATGCTCCCACCGAGGACCTGGTGGCCCAGTACGCCTGGATCCGCTACACGGTTTGGGGGGTGTTTGCCTTAATGGGAGCGGCGTTGCTGGGCGGTGGGGCGTTTGCCTACCGGCGGCTGCTGTCCATGAACCACGTGTTGCAACTGGCCCGACGCCGCGCCGACCAGGCCAACCGCGCCAAGAGCACCTTCCTGGCCAACATGAGCCACGAAATCCGCACCCCGCTGACGGCCATCCTCGGCTTTACCGAGGAACTGCTGCTACAACGCCGCAATCAGGGAGCCGACCCGGAAGAACTGGAACAACTGCAAACTGTGCTTCGCAATGGGCGGCATCTGCTGGGGCTGATCAACGAAATCCTCGATCTGTCCAAGATCGAAGCCGACAAGCTGCAACTGGAAATCCAGCCCTGCTCTCCGGCCGAAATCCTGGCCGATGTCGCCTCGGCCCTGACGGTGCGCGCCCAGCAAAAGGGAATCCACTTCCACGTGAATATCGAAGGCCGCATCCCTGCCCGCATCCACACCGATCCCACCCGACTGCGCCAGGTGTTGTTCAACCTGGCAGGCAACGCCATCAAGTTCACCGAACGGGGTTCCGTGACCCTCACGGCCCGGGTGGAAAGAAAGGGGAGGAACAAGCGCCTGGTGTTCCGCATCCAGGACACCGGCATCGGTATCGACGCCGAAACCTTGCAGCGGCTATTTCGGCCGTTTGCCCAGGCCGATGCTTCCATGTCCCGCCGCTTCGGCGGTACGGGGCTGGGGCTGGTCATCTCTCGGCGTCT
This sequence comes from Planctomycetota bacterium, assembly GCA_026982835.1. Lineage (GTDB taxonomy): Bacteria > Planctomycetota > Planctomycetia > Pirellulales > S012-138 > S012-138. The sequence continues at coordinate 3,184 of JALSGI010000460.1, forward strand.
GGCCCAGCAGCTGGGGGGCGACGTGCAGGTGGAAAGCACCCCCGGCCAAGGAAGCACCTTCACCCTCTGGCTGGACCTGGCCCACCTGCGCCCCAGCACTGATCTGGTGGGCAACGAGGCTCTGCGGCTAAAAGCCGATACGGCGAAAGAAGCTCCTGCCGCTGCCAAGCTCCCCCGCCTGGAGGGCCTGCGCGTGCTGCTTGCCGAAGACGGACCGGACAACCAGCGGTTGATCTGTGCCATCCTGAAAAAAGCCGGGGCCGATGTTCACCTGGCTGCCGACGGGCAGGAAGCCGTGGAGAAACTCCAGCAGCTTCTCCAACAGCAAACGCCACCGCACGTGATCTTGATGGACATGCAAATGCCTCATCTGGACGGCTACCAGGCCGTGCGGCTGTTGCGGCAGCAGGGGTTCCAAGGCCCCATCGTGGCCCTGACCGCCAACGCCATGCAGGGAGACCGCGAAAAGTGCCTGCAAGCCGGATGCAGCGACTACCTGACCAAGCCCATCCGACGCGAGCAGTTGCTCCGAACCGTGGCCCGCTGGGCCCGAGAAGCCCAGCAGCCCTTGGCTTCCGCCGGAGGAGAACCTGGCGGCTTGGACAAGTGAGCCCTGCACGTCAGCGCGGGGAGGTCTTGGGTCTTGGGTCGTGGGTCTTGCGCCGGTGCTTCCGCACCGGGGGCTTGGAGGCGTGGGGGCTTGGGGGCTTGGGGGGGAGCGAGCCGCGCGCCGTAAGCCCGCGGAGGAGCGTGCGCACGTCCGTGCGGGGATAGACGGAATCGGCTTGCGGCCTGCGACCTGCGCCTTGCGCCGGAGCTTCCGCTCCGATGCAAGAAAGAGCGTCAACTTGTTCAACAAGAGCCCCCCGCGTAAGCGGGGGGAGAGACAGTATCGGCTTGCGCCTTGCGCTGTTGCGCCGGAGCTTCCGCTCCGTTGCAAAACAAGCGCCAATTCTCGCAAAACGGCGAGCCCGCGGCTTCAGCCGCGGGAGGCTTGGAGGCGTGGGGGCTTGGGGGCTTGGGGGGAGCTTCCGCTCCAATGCAAGAACAAGCACGGACAAACTAAAACGGCGAGCCGGGAGCGTAAGCTCCCGGTTGGTTGAGCAGGGCGATCACCGTCGCCACTTTGAGTAACCGCGTGCTCACGCACGCGGCTCGCCGGAGCTGCCGCTCCGGTGCCAGAAAAAAACGCCAATTCTTGCAATCGGCGAGCCGCCGACTTCAGTCGGCGGAGATAACAAAGGCGAGCCGCCGGCGTGAGCCGGCGGTTGAACAGCCACCCGCCAGCTTCAGCCCGCGGAGAACCAGCCAGCCGCCAGCTTCAGCTCCCCGAACCAGTCGGGTCGCCACGGCCCAACCGACGCAGGTACTCCAGCGTGTAAATGCCCGTGGTGTGCCCGTCGCTAAACTGGATGTTATAAGCATAATTCCCCACCGGCTGCACGCTGGTGATTTCCACCGGGCGGGCCTCTTCGGGTTGTAGAATAGGCAACTGCCCCGGCGGCGGCTCGCGCCTCTCCAGGCAGTGGGCACAGGGGCACTCCCGCCGCAACAGCCCGGCCGGGTACTGCATCTGTTGGCCGTCGCTCCAGCGGATCACCAAAAGCCGTCGCTCCTTCAGGGCGATGGATTCCGGGTACATGCGGCTCTCCTTCGTGGAGAAAGGAGGAGTGCTTTTCTGCGTTTTTTCTGCGGTACGCGTGCTTTTGGCAAGCCCTCAAGTTCATTAGTGTTTAGCGTGCCAGCACAAGACCGAGGGTGTCCAGACCAACAGCGAGCCGATTCCGGCAAGCCCCGGGCTCAGGGCCCGGGGAGCGCTGACTCCGTGTTTTCGTTTCTTTTCCTCCGGGAGCTTACGCTCCCGGCTCGCCGTTCTCCGCCAGCTGAAGCTGGCGGCTCGCCAACCGCGGGCTTACGCCCGCGGCTCGCCATCCCCCCAAACCCCCAAGTCTCCACGCCCCCAAGCCTCCACGCCCTCTCCGAGCTGAAAGCTCGGGGCTCGCCGATCTGCAAGAAGAAACGTTTTTTCCGGCTTCGGTGCGGAAGCACCACCGCAAGACCCAAGACCCACGACGCCGCACGCCGACTCTTCGCCGGCGGGCTTCTTGAGCCTTCGGGGGCCAATCCGTAGGATGGCAATGCCGCGGGCAGACTGCCCTCCTGGATCATACGCGTTGCACCTCCCACGAGGCACCCCTGGCAATGAAAGTGCTAGTCGTCGGCTCCGGAGGCCGGGAACACGCCTTGGCCTGGAAACTGGCCCAAAGTCCCCTGGCCCGGAAGGTCTATATCGCCCCGGGCAACGCGGGCACCGAAGCCGAAGGGGAGAACGTGCCCATCCCCGCCACCGATATTCCCCGTCTGGTCCAGTTCGCCCGGCAAGAGCAGATCGACCTGACCGTGGTCGGCCCGGAGCAGCCGCTGGCCGGGGGAATTGTGGATGCGTTTCGGGCCGAGAAGCTCACGATCTTCGGCCCCACCCAGGCGGCCGCCGAGCTGGAGAGCAGCAAGGTGTTCTGCAAGGAGCTGCTGCGGTTTGCCGCCGTGCCCACCCCGGAGTTCCACGTGTTCCACGATCCCCAAAGCGCCTTGCGGTTCCTGGAGAGCCGGGAAGAGATGCCGGTGGTGGTCAAAGCCGACGGGCTGGCCGCCGGCAAGGGGGTGATCGTCTGCTCCAATCGCCAGGAGGCGTTCGAGGCGGTACGCCGCATCGGCATCGAAAAGCAGTTCGGTTCCGCCGGCGACCGCCTGGTAATCGAGGAACGCCTGGACGGGGAAGAAGTGAGCGTGATGGCCATCACCGACGGCCGCACCATCCTCCCCCTGCCCCCATCGCAGGACCACAAGCGGGCCTACGAAGGCGATCGGGGCCCCAACACCGGCGGCATGGGAGCCTATTGCCCCACCCCCGTGCTGGACGAAGAGACGCTTCGCTGGATCGAAGCCCGCATCCTGGTGCCCACCGTGCACGCGATGAAACACAAGGGGCGGCCCTTTTCCGGGGTGCTGTATGCCGGGCTGATGATCACCCGCCAAGGGCCCAAGGTGCTGGAGTTCAACGTCCGCTTCGGCGATCCGGAGTGCCAGCCCACGCTGTTCCGCATGAAAGGGGACCTGCTGCCGGTGCTGCTGGAAGCCGCCCGGGGCCGCCTGGACCGGATCGACCCCCCCGACTGGGAGCCCGGTGCGGCCATCTGCGTGGTGATGGCCAGCGAGGGCTATCCCGGCTCGTATGAGAAGGGGAAGCCGATCCGCGGGCTGGAAGAGGCCCAAGCCTTGGAAAACGTCAAGGTGTTCCACGCCGGCACCGCCCGGCACCAGGGGCAGATCGTCACCGCCGGGGGCCGGGTGCTGGGTGTGACCGCCCGCGGACCCTCCATCTCCGCCGCCAAGTACGAAGCCTACCACGCGGTGAAGATGATCCGCTGGGAAGGAGCCTGGTGCCGCAAGGACATCTCGGACCGGGCACTCAACTACATCCAAGAGTAATCCAGCCGATGGCACCCCCCGCCGAGCACGCTTCGCTTGCCGCGTACCAGTGGCTCGTGGGACCCGAGGGACGCAAGCTCCTGGACCAACTGGAAGGCCAGGACCCCCTGGCCGCCCGACTGGTGGCCCGGCTGCACCAAGAACTGGGCCCTGAACGGGCCGCCGTGGTAATCCAGCAGTTGCAGCTTCGCCCTCGGGCCAGGGAAAAGTTTCCCATGGCCCAGGCGATGTTCTTCACCCGCCGCGGCCTGGAGCAAGCCACCGATTGGGCCGTGGCCTGTTACAAGGCCAGGCGGTTCCCTCGGGGAGAATCGCGGGCCGACCTGTGCTGCGGCCTGGGAGGCGATGCGCTGGGGCTGGCCACCACCGGGCCGGTGCTGGCCGTGGACCGCGATCCGGTTTGCTGCCTGCTTGCCGAAGCCAACCTGGCCGCCGCCCGAGACTTCCTCCGCAAACAGCACCCGCCCCAGGAGCTTTTTCCCGTGGAGGTGCAATGCCGCGACGTGCTCCAGGCAAAGCTAGGGCAGCAGGCCGCTTGGCATCTGGACGCGGATCGCCGCATCGGGGGCAAACGCGTCTATCGCCAGCAGCAAACGGCCTTGGGCTGGCAGACGGTGGAGGAGCTGTTGCGCCGCAACCCGCACGGGGCGGTGAAGCTCTCGCCGATGGATGAGCCTCCGCTGGAGTGGGAACCCCGGGCCACCTGGGAGTGGATCAGCCGCAGCGGCCATTGTCGGCAGTTGGTGGCCTGGTTCGGCTCGCTGGCCCCGGCTCCCGGAGAGCGTATCGCCACACGGCTTTTGCCCGCCGGGGCCGTTTCGTTCCAGGGGGTGCCGCTTCCGGCCCAGGAGGCGGCCCTGGGCATCCGGCGTTACCTGTACGAACCCGATCCGGCCGTGCTGGCCGCGGGGTTGGAATACGCTCTGGCGGCGCATCTTCACCTGGCCGCCGTGGCCCCCGGCGGGGTGTATCTGACCGGGGAGGAGCCGGTGGAGCACGCCCTTTTGGCCGGGTTCGAGGTGCTGGAGGTGTTGCCCTTTGACCGCCGGCAGCTCAAGCGCACGCTGAGCCGAGGGGACTATCGCGTTGTGGAGGTAAAAAAACGCGGCGTGGACGTCTCGCCGGAGGAGCTGCTGCGCAAGTTCCGCAAACGCGGCTCCCGCGACGTGGTGCTGGTGCTGGCCCGGGTGGTGGATCGCGTACTGGCGGCCCTCTGCCGCCGATTGCCGAGAAGCAGCAAGAAATAAGCTTGCCCCCGCAGCGAGCTTCCGACAAACCGCCTAGGGCCAAGCGCATTGGAGACGAGCGGGCTCGAACCGCCAACCCCCGGCTTGCAAAGCCGGTGCTCTCCCAATTGAGCTACGTCCCCAGCAGGGTAAGGCGCAAGCCTCACATTTCAAGCCTATCGCCGTCTTGGCCCGGGTCAAGGGAGGTTGCTGGAGGATTCTGAGCTGTTGCCCATCATAGAACAGGTCGTCACGGGGGTTGGTTTTTTCTCCCCCCAGGACCACCCAAAAGAGCTCCCCTTGAGTGTAATCCCCGCAGCCTACCAAGAGCCACTGCTTGCCAGGTTCAGCCGGATGTTGGACCGCCTGTCCCAAAGACTGGAAGCCTGCGATGCGAATGAAAAGCCCCCTGGCAGGAAACGCAAAAACTGGCCGGTGAGGTGTCCCGCTGTTGGACAGAAAGTGCCAAGCCAACTGAGCCGAAGTCCTGTTGCTCCCACTGCGGCCAGAAGCTGTGGCCCGTGAGGTGTTCGGCCAAGCGGCGGCCCGGAGGGGCAAGAGTGGGCCAAGGGGCGTCTAGCGGAGCTGCACCAAGGCCGGTGGCGTCGGACGCTTCGGGCGGTGGAAGAGCTGCGGAAGCGTTTGCGAGGAAAGCGAAAACGAGAGGCGTTGCGGAGATTGGCCGTAATATATTTTCAACTCGAAGCGTTTGGACTATCCGCGTTATCGGGCGATGGGCTTGCCGGTGGGCAGCGGCGCGGTGGAGGGGACGTGCAAGCACCCGGTAGGGGCGCGGTGTAAGGGATCGGGGATGCGCAACTGGCGCAAACGCCGGGCCGAGGCCGTGTTGAGCCTGCGGGCGGCGCTGTTGGATGAGACCTTTGACAACCTTTGGACCACCTGCATCCGCCAGGCCGCCTGAAAACCGCCACAAAATTTCAGCCGCACCCCGTCGCCACACAAACTTGACTATTACCACCTGCCTGAAAAAAATATCCTCCGAAGGAAACGGGATGCGACCTCTCTTCCCGCAGACACGCTGCCACGCACTCTAGGCGTTGCGGGATGGGGAGAAGGTCTTCTACTGGGGAAGGACGCTCCAAGAAAAAAATATGAATAGCCGGGCGGCGGCTTTTTTCAGTCGATCCGCTGCTCCCCGGGCAGGTCGTGCTTCTTCGGAGGAGGTTTTTACCAAGAGCTTGTCAGAATCCAAGAAGCGAAGCGTATTTTCACAGGAAGACCGGTTCCTTTTCAGGAAAAGTGCCATGAACCGCATAAAAGGCATCCTGTTTGGTGGAATCCTGGGAGCAACCGTCGTGGGGGTTCTCTGGTTTGGGACCGCCCCTCCAACTCTCCCCCCTTCCATCCAGGCGGAGTTGGACTGGGCCAACCGGCAGACCCATCAAGCGGCCGCTGAAGCCCTCGATCCGATCGACCAGCTGTTCGCCAAGGCCAAAAAGGGAACCTCCGAATTTGCTGAAGAAGTGCTGAGTTTCTTTGGGGGCAAGTGGAAATATCTCTGGTCCAGCGAGGAAGAGTTTCGCAAGTACCTGCAGGAGCAATTCGCGGAAAAAGTTCTCCATCCCGACGAAGTGAAACAGGCCGTCGAGCAAACGTTCAAACTGTACCTGAAAAAATGTGAACAGATCGACGGCGACCTGTTCGTTCGTATCCGAGCGGATGTACCCGACCTGGAAAGCCATCCCCTGGACTCTCAAAGGTTCCTGAACCTGGTCCAGCAATATATGGCGGATACTTTGCGAAGCTCCGGGGACGAAATCTGGGAAAGCCTGCTGCGCGACACGGTCGCCGGCAACGTGGTCGTGTTCATCGGCGAAGAAATCATTACTCAGATTATTATCATCGTTGCTCGCCGAGTCGGATTGACGGTGGCAGCCACCGCCACCAGTTGGGAAACGCTGGGAATTTCCATCCTGGTAGGCTTTGTCCTGGACTGGGTCTGGAACTGGTGGACCGACCCGGAAGGGCAGCTCTCCAATCAGTTGAACCAGCAACTGGACCAGTTGCACCGCGAGCTTCGCCAGGAGCTGAGCAAGCGAATGGCACAAATGAGCGAGGCTCGCCACGTGGCCCGCATCCGCGTGGTGGAGAAAGCACTGGCTGAAAAAAAATAGATAATACGTCAATCGAAAAAAAATGAATGCAAGATGAGTTTTACCGATAACAACTTCCCGCCTTGCCAGCAAAGTTCCATGAAACCTCAAGAAATAAACGGGCTGAACGACCATTTCCACCGGTACGAACGCTTGCTCCACCGGCCCGCCTTGCACCCCCTGAAACATCCGTTTCTTAAAGAAGTTGATTTAAAGCAGGTACTGAAGCAGGTATGGGATTTAAAAGATCTAGAAGAGCACTTGGAAAAACTAAAGCAGCTCCACGTGGCCCAGCATATGCTCCAGTGTCCCATCCTGGGTGTGATGGGACAGCTCAATGCCGGAAAATCGACGGTGGTCGCTTCGTTTCTCAGCGAGCAGGGACGGGACCGGGTCCCGCGCGGAGTCGTGTCTGCCCGGGGAACACATCGCTTCGTGTACTGGGTCCCCCAATCGTGGCTGGACGACGAGCAAAAGCGGGAGCTGTTGTTTGAGCTGTTGCAGACGGTCCACCAGGGGCGCCCCATTGATTGGCTTCCCACTCACCCTCAAGAAGCCGAAGAAGCCTACCGCAAGGGTGAATATGATCCAGAAGCCTTTTTCACTCCCCTGGTGGCCGGGGACAAGGGCCTGGATGAGCTTCGGTTTGCCCTGCTGGATTGTCCCGATGTGGAATCCGCCCCGGCAGGAGATGCCTGGAAAAAGGAAGCTCGCCAGCGATGGGAGTTTGTCGTCCAGGCCAGCCGGCTCTGTTCCACCACCCTGCTGGTGGTTGATTTTTCCAAACTCCGGGCTGAAAACTTGCTCGATTTCTTGCAAGAAGTGCGCCAGCGCACCCAGCCGGTGCCCTTGTATCTGTTGGTCAATAAAGTGCACACGGATATCTCTCCGCAAGAGTTTGTTTCGGACCACTATCTTCAGCAGGCCGCTTCTTGCACTTCCGGGATTTATGCGGCGTTTGATTATAATCGTCGGGGATGGAGGAAACTGGTTCCTCAAATAATTGCAAAAAACGAGGAAAAATACTGGCTGCCCAAGTATCTAGAGGAATTATGGGAAAAAATCAAAGGGTGGTGGCGACAGGAAAAAGTTTCTGAACCCTTTCCCATCTTCTTTTCGATTCCCACGAATCAGGCTTCGCTTTCTTCAACCTGGAGGGAGCTGGAGGATTGCGAACAATTGTTGGCCTTGCCCAATCACCTGGAACCAGGGCGTCAGCAACAAGAAAAACTCAACCAGTGGCGCGTTGAACTGCTGGAACAAATGGCCGAGGCCGAACAGATTACCTGCCAGTGGCAGAAAGCAATGGCTGACAAGGCTAAGCAACTGCAACGAAAGCTATGGCAATTCTGCGTGGAGTTGTTTATTACCTGGGATGAAGCCACCGACCAGCACGTAGTCCGTAGCCCCGTTCGCCCCCAATTGATTTCAGCATTCAACAAGGCCCTGGAAAAAACTGCTCCTCTGTCTTTCCGCGTTTCCTTGAAGATCAAAAAAGGGATAAGCAGCTTGATTAGTGGAATTCGTTGGATTTTCCAGAGTGCCAAGGAAGCAAAGGAAAAAATAAAAAATTATTATGAGAAAGTTGTGGCTAATCGTATATGCGGTTGTGATCCTTCAGAACTAGCCAAGCGGATGTGCAATCTTCGCTGGGTCCCTGCCGATATCCCTGAAGAACGTGTGGCCAAAACCTGGCAATCTGTTCTCGAGCAACTGGATCGGATACAGAAGACCTTCCCTCTGGACAATCAAGAGCTCGAAGATCTGGCCCGCGAGCAATGGAAACGACTTCCAAAGCTGGAGGCCTTGAAGATCTTAGGGGCGGCGGCTGCCGTGTGTGTCGTTCTGGCTGCCGTGGACGGCGGGGCCACACTACTGACTTGGATGGGAGTGCTGGGGAGTAGTACGATCACGGCTCTGCCTGGCGGAGCTCTGCTAGCCGTTAGCCTGGTGCCCGGCACGCTAGGGGTGCTGCTTACCCCGTTGGTGAACGATGCCTCGTTGTTTCTCAGCGCCCTGTTCCACCTGGCCTGCGACGAGCTCGGGTTGCCCCGGGTGGAAGGGGACGAATGCAAAGAGTTCGTTACGCAAGTCGGATCACAAGAACTCTACCTGGTAGATCCTCAAGTGTTGAATCTCAAACCACCTCAGTGCCCTCCTGCCGTCTGGCTGCATCCCACGGCCGGAATCTACCGTTTGGAAGAATCCCTGGTTGAGTTTTTCAAGGAAAACCGCAAGTGGAAGGAGACGATGCGCTCATGAATCGGGATATCTCCGACCTGGAAAAACGGGAAAGCCTGGCGGACCAGGCACAACAATTTGCCTTGGAGGCGCGCACACTCATTCGCCAAGTGTTCGACAGCCGGGAAAAACAACGCCGTCTGATTCACATTCTGGATCAACTTCAAATTGAGATCCAAGATTTGAGCCGGCGGGATCAGCCGGTGGTGGCCGTGGTACCTTTGAACCGGGAATTGGAAAAAATTCTCAACCAGTTCCTGCTGGACCGGGAATTGGCATCCGCCAGGCGCCGGTTTGCTTTTGATCCCAAGCGTCAACAGGCGGCTACCTCCGCTGGCGTACCTTGCGCGGAAAATCTCCCGGATGCCCCTGGGCCTTATGAGGTGTATCTGCATCCGCCGTTGAACGAAACGGGGCATCTAGACCACGCGGCACGGCTGGCCGATGCCCTGTTGCTGCTCATTCCCCAGTCTGATTTCCGGCATCGGCTGGTTCATCAGGCACTGCAAGATTTCTGCCAGGGCAAGGCGACCGTGGTGGTTCTCATGGAGGAAGAGCAGGAAGTGGAGCAGGATGTGAAAAAATATCGCAGCCTGTGGCAGGCCGAAGTTCCCGAAATGGAATTGAAGGTGCGTTGGAGCTGGATGCCGGGATTATTTCCTCATAAGAAAGATCACGCGCAGGCTACTATTCGGGAAGGGTTGGTGGAACTAGTCTCTGTTCCTGGCTGGGGGGAAAGGGAGGGCAAAATAGAACAGTGCCTGCACCGAGCAGCCAAAAACTTGCAAGCCGAACTGGAAGAGACCGATTCGCGGATTCGGTCGCACACCCAAAAGCTACATAATCTTTATCTTTCTGGCCATGTGGCCCGAGTGGTCCGCGAGGAAGTGCTCCCTCCTGAACGAACCCTCCAGGCCATGGTGCGGCAGCAACTGATGGCCCGACTGGTGACCGACACCCCCTTGATCTGTTTTCCCTATCGCGACCTGGCCGGACTGCTGTCGCTGCTTTTCGGCGTCTGGACCCGCCTTTGGAGCATGGCCACCGGAAGCATAACCGCTTGGCTGCGCGGCGCGTGGCAGGCAGGCAGGAATATCAGCCAACTGTTCAAGTATTTGACTCAGTGGAGCGAGGCTGCCGTGCAGCGTTGCGAGCAAAGGCTTCAGCAAGAGTTGGGATACTTGGTGCGGGACATGGCTCGCGTTTTGATGGCCGAGGAGAGCCCCGGTGAGGAGAGCTCCGGTGAAGAGAGCTCCTACTCTGCGCCGTCTCAGGGGCGGAGTTTCGAGGTTCAGGGGGTGGATCGGGCGGTGCAAATGTCGTTTCAAGTCGTTCAAGAACAGATTGCCAATGTGGCCCCCCCCAAGTGGCTCGTGTGGGGAGCTGCATTTGCCACCACGGCCGTGTTCGTGTTCTTGATCGCAGGCCCTCTGTTGTTGGTGTATCAGAAGTATCTGGCGGCCAATTGGAACTGGCTGGCGTATGGCGATCCCCGGGGATGGAACGAGTTGCCCGTCTTCGATTGGAAATATGTCTTTTCGATCCTTTTTTATGCTACGGCTCCGGTTTTTCTGGGGGCTATGATTGCCTTGTCGCTGGCAGCCAGGAAGAAAAAAGTTAACCAGGCAGTTCATCAAATCATGGAGGAGCATAAAAAGCTCACCGAGCGGATTCGTCCTTTTGTTCGGGCCCGGGTGAGCCAACCTCGGGTGCAGGCCTACCTGGACCTCCGCCGCCTGATAGATCAACATGCAGGGTAGGGTGAGCCGGAAATCGCTTCCGTCGCGGGGGCCAGGCGGCTTGCACGAATCCCTCCGCACCACCAGAGATCCCCCTTGTGGCCGTCTTCCCTGGCAGGCTGCAGTTGTGCCGCCGTCCAGAAAAAGCCAAAGGAAGGCTCTTGACCAGCCTCCCGTTCACACTCCGGCGGCCAGCCCTACCTCGCGATCAAACACGGATTCCAGCTGGTACAGGGGCCGTTGGCATTGGGCCGTTTGCCGGGCCAGGTCTTCCCACAAGCCTTGCAGCACCAACGCCACCTGCACGTTGCGCTGGATCAGTTCCAGGGCATGCAGCACGCGTTGCAGGCACACTTGGGCCGCCTCGGGATGCCAGGGCCGCTGCAGGGCTTGTTGCAGCCACCGTTGCAGCTCCTCGTCGGCCGCGGCTTCCGCCCCGGCCAGGCGGCACACCAGGCCGTGGTAAAAGCCCAGCACCAGCCCCAGCACTTGTTGGGCCCGGTTGCGTCGCTGGGCCGGCTGCTTGAGGCTTTCCAGGGCCTGGCTTACTTGCTGGGTGATGTGGAATCCGCGTGGGCTGGTTCCGGCCAGCTCCTCCAGCACCGCTTGCCGCAGGGACCAAAGCTCCGGGTCCAGCAGCGCCTGGGCCTGTCGGAGGCTCCCTCCGGCATAACGAGCCACGCGGCGGGTCTCTTGGGATGAGCTGGTCCAGCCCAATTGCTGCAACAGCCGGGCAAGCACTTCCTGGCTCAAGGGCCGAAAGGGGACCACCTGGCAGCGGCTGCGGATGGTGGGCAGCTGCTGCTCCAGGTTGTGCGAGACGAGGATCAGCACCGAGTCCGGCGGCGGCTCTTCCAGGGTTTTGAGCAAGCTGTTGGCCGCCTCGGGCGTGAGCAGGTCGGCTTCATCGACGATGGCCACCTTCCGCGTGCCCAGGGCCGGATGGAGGGCGATCTGATGGATCAGCCCTTCTTGTCCACGGCGCTGGCGCGGCCCGGCCACCAGCTCCAGCGGGATTTGCGATTTGCCCTCGGGCAACTGCACCACCGTAAGATCGGGGTGGGTGCCGGCCTGGAACAAGCGGCAGCTTTGGCACCGGCCGCAGCTTTCCAAGCGGTGCTGGGGGCGGTCCAAGCACAGCAGCGCCTGGGCCACCGCCAGGGCCGCGGTGAACTTGCCCACCCCGGCCGGACCCGCAAACAGAAAACTCCCCGGCAGCCTCTCCCGGCGCAGAAGCGCCTGGAAGTACGCCGCCACGTGGTCCTGGCCTAACAAGGGCCATGTCATTGTTTGGGCTCCGGTGGTGTGGCTAGAGCGAGAAAGTTGCTTTTTTGTTCCAGTTGCGGTTGTTCTCCTCCGGCGCGCCGCATGTGTGAGCATGCGGTTTCACGCAAACGGCAGCAACGTTTTTTGAACCCGCGATTTTTGAACCTGCGAGCCGCGAGCGTAAGCTCGCGGAGCAAGTCTCAAAAAACGCCGACTGTTACTACTCCGGAGGCTGACGCCTCCGGCTGGCCGTTCAACCGCCGGCTCACGCCGGCGGCTCGCCGTTTGCGAAAATTAGCGTTTGTTCTTGCCTCCGGAGCGGAAGCTCCGGCGCGGGCAGCGTACGGCGCAAGCCGCACACCGATACTGTCTCTCCCCCCGCTAACGCGGGGGGCTCTTGGGTTCCTCCGCGGGCTTACGATGCGGGGCTCCGGCTCCCTCCAAGCCCTCAAGCCTCCACGCCTCCAAGCTCTCCCGCGGCTGAAGCCGCGGGCTCGCCCAAGCCTTCAAGCTCCAAGCCCTCCCCGAACTGAGGTGTGCGTGCTCCTCGGCCGGTTGAAGCCTGCGGCTGGCCGGACTTTATTGCTTGATCAGCTCTCGAACCGTGGCCCCCGAGGGGATCATCGGTAGCACGTGTTCCTGGTAGGGGACGTGCACGTCCAGCAGGAACGGGCCGTCGTACTGCAGCATCTCCTCCAGGGCCGCCGGCAGGTCCGCCTTGCGCTCCACGCTGGCCGCTCCCCACCGGAACCCCTTGGCGATGGTGACGAACTCCGGATACCACTGCTCGGGGAGGCGTCCGTTGCCCTGGCCGCGGGCTTCCGGGTGATCGATCGGGCCCAGGTACGTATGCGCCCGGTTGCCCTGGTGGAAGCGATCCTCCCACTGGACCACCATGCCCAGGTGCTGGTTGTTCAGCAGCATGACCTTCACCGGCAGTTTTTCGCAGTAGCAGGTGGCCATCTCCTGGATGTTGATCAGCAGAGAGCCGTCGCCGTCGATGTCGATGACCAGCCGTCCGGGGTGGGCCGCCTGGGCGCCCATGGCCGCCGGCAGTCCAAAGCCCATTGCCCCCAGGCCCGAGCTGGACAGAAACGTCCGCGGGGACTGGAACTTCCAGAACTGGGCGGTCCACATCTGGTGCTGGCCCACTCCCACGGCGATGATCGGGTCCTGGTCCCGGGTGAGCCGGCAGAGCTCCTCGATGGCGTACTGCGGCAGGATGCCGGAGAACTGCCTGTCGTAGCTTAAGGGATGGGCCTCTTTCCAGCGGCGGATCTGCTCCCACCACTCGGAGAGGTCTTCCGGGGGCTGGACGATGCGGTTGAGCTCCTGCAAGGCGGCCTTGACGTCGGCCACGATGCCGATGTGGGCCACTTTGTTCTTGTTGATCTCCGAGGGGTCGATATCCACGTGGGCGATGGTGGCCCGCTTGGCAAACTCGCTCAGCTTGCCCGTCACTCGGTCGTCGAACCGCACGCCCAGGGCGATGAGCAGGTCGGCGTCGTTGACCGCGTAGTTGGCATACACGGTGCCGTGCATACCCAGCATGTCCAGGCACTGCGGCTCGTAGCTGGAGAAGCCGCCCAGGCCCATCACGGTCAGGGCCACCGGGATGCCCGTCTTC
>JALSGI010000461.1 GCA_026982835.1 Planctomycetota bacterium
GCGCGTGGAGATCAGCGACGCCATGCAGGGAATCATCCAGAAAATCGCCCGCCGCACCCGCGTGCTGGTGGTGGCCCTGGACTGGACCCAAATCGGCCCTTTCCACGTGCTTTCCCTGGTGGCGGTGGGGCAGGGCCGAGCCGTGGTTTTTGATGACCGACTTGCGGTGGAGCGGCCGGAAGCTGGTGGAGCTTTACAGCATGCAAGACCGGAGAGCAGGTGTTTCGGGACCAGAAGAGCCGACGTTACGGCTGGTCGCTTCGGGACACGCAGGTGGGCAGCGCCGAGCGGTTTGATCGCCTGCTGTTGATTGGGGTGGTGGCGTATGTGTTGTTGGTGGGATTGGGGTACTATGCTTTGGAGCACTACCACCCCCGGACGTGGTCCAGTTCGGGGTCGCCGGAAGCGATGAGTGCCTTTGGGGTGGCCGGGTGGTGTGGGATCGGGTGCGTGTCTCTCCGGCTCAGGCGTTTTCGGCCTTGATTTCAGCCCTAACCGAAGCCGTGAAGGAGGTTATCGAAAAGTGGGGATAGGTCAGGGGGGATTTTGTTGCTAGCCAAAAAGCAGTCACTATAATGTTTTCGACCAGGGGAGCTGTCCCCCGCCGAGCTTTTCCGCGAGGGGTTGCCAGGCCAGAGGATTCCTTTCGCGTGATGGGTCTGTAGGCTTCCTCTCGCAGCCACCGGAACAGGGGCCCAGCGTAGCAACATCTCGCAAGGGGAGAGTCTCCAGGATGCCGATTCCGGTCACGTGTCCCCAGTGTCAAAGTACGTTCCGCGTCAAGGACCACCTGGCCGGCCGCCGCGGCAAGTGCCCACGCTGCGGCGGGGTGATCCAGGTGCCAGCACCGAACCAACCAAGCGGTGCTGCCGGTGCCGCGGAGCCGGAAGCGGCCGGGAGCTCCCTCGGCCCAAGCGCCGGAGTGTACGAGGCCCTGGATCAACTGGACCAGCAATCCCCTGCCACCGCACCGGGGGCGGCTTTTCCCGGAACGGTGTCCCCGGGGAAGGGCGTTCCGCCCGGAGCGGCCCCTTCCCCCGGAGCACCCGGACCAGCGGCCCCTTACCCCGCGGGGGCGTTTCCCGGAGCCATGCCGCCACGCCGCCAGGGGGTGCCGGCCTGGGTGTGGATTGCCGGAGGGGCCGGCGTGCTGGTGGTGCTTTGCCTGGTGGGAGGTATTCTCATCCTGGGCACCATGCGCCAAGCCGGACTGGCCAAGCGGGAAGCCGAACGGGTGCAAGCCGAACACGGCGAGTTCGGCACCGGCACCACGGTCCGCCTGGGCGGCGAGATGGTGAGCGAGCAAGAGGCTCGGACGTTTGCTCAAAAGCTCCTTCCCGTCATCGGGCCGCACATGACTATCGAGGAGCGGATCAACCGGATTGACCCTTTGCTTCAGCTCAAAAGCTACGTGGCCCGAACCCTGCAAACACGCGAAGTTCTCCTGAAAAGCGATCCTCGCTTTGAAATCATGGCTCGGCACACGGTTTTGACGCTGGTGTCGTTTCTGAGGACGGTACGAAGCTTCGAGGGGGTAACTCTCGTCCGCGTGCAGCAACGCGACGGTTACCGCAGCCTGCTCCTGCGAACAAACGACGACGACCCCGAAAAGATTCACTATACCGAAGTGCTGCTCATCAAGGAGCAAGGAACGGTGAAAATCCTGGACATGTACAGCTACCGTTTCGGGGTTTACGTCTCCGAGCTGACGCGCTGGGAGCTGCTCCGCTCCGCTTCGGTGAAAAAACCGGAGGATACTCTGGTTCGCCTGCCGGCCAAACAGTTCGTTTTGGTGGTCAAGCACCGGGAGGCCCTGATGGAATTGATTCCCTTTCAGTGCCACTTCATCTCCAGTTACAAGCACATCCGGGACGACTACGAGTCGCTCCCGCCCGAAGTGCAAAAGTGGCGGATCGTACAAGTGAGCTTGCTCTGGATGGCGGCAGAGGATGCGAACGCCGAGCCGTTCCCCCGGATAGCTGCCCAGTTCCAGAAGCTCTTTCCCAAGGATCCCGTGTTGCTGTTTGCTTGCCTGAAAAACTACACCTATTTTCGACGGGAGGACCCGGAGAAGGTCTGCCAGGTGCTAGGTCAACTGGCCCAGGAATTAGGCGACCCTTACCTGCTGCTGGTGCAAGGTCGATATGCTCTGAAGAAAAAGCTCCACGACGAAGCCCTGGCCGGATTTCAAGCGGCGCTGGAACAGTCGGAACGCCCCGAGGAACAAAACCAGGCCCGCATCGGCCTGGCCCAAATCTATCTGCTTAAGAAAGACTACCCCCGGCTGCTGGAAATGATGACCCAGTTGCGCAAGCACGACCGCCGCCCCTGGGACAAGATCGAAAGCGAGATCAAGGACGCAGACTTTTCCGGGTTTTCCCAGTTCCGAAGCACTCCCGAATACAAGCAATGGAAGGAGGAGCACTTGGGCGGCTCGCCGTGATAAACGAGCATCGGCGCTTGTCATTGCCGCGGAGCGGAAGCACCGGCGAGCCGCGTGCGTGAGCACGCGGTTGCTACCGTTTGTGGCCGATGCTACGCTGGCCAACCGCCGGCTGACGGCGCGCGGCTCGCCGGTTGTGTGCGG
>JALSGI010000462.1 GCA_026982835.1 Planctomycetota bacterium
GGGGGACAGGGCTTGTCCCGGCTGCGGGGGTTTTCGGTTTCCCCCGCCCCCCGGTGCAGACAAAATGGAAAGGAGTTCCCCGGCAGCCAGGATGTTTGCTCGATGCCCGTTCTTTTCCGTTGTTGCCAGTGCCGAAGCGTGTTGAAGGTGGGTCGCCGGAAGGTGGGCCAGCAGGTGGAATGTCCGCGTTGCCGGGCGGCGATGATCGTGCCGGCTTCGGCCGTGGTGGTGCCGCGGCGAAAAACTCCTGCCCGCGACGCCCAGGACCAGCATTCCAATGCCCAGCTCCAAGACGAAGACGTGCTGGCCTGGCTGGGCTCTGTGAGCCTTGAACAACTTGACCAGACGCAGCCGCAACAGGCAGCGCCTCCGCAACCCGAAGCGTCTCCCCCGGAGACCTCCCCGCCGCAGCAAGTCCCACCGGCCCCTTCCCCGGGGGTGGAGATTGCCTCCCCGGCGGCTTCTTCCCGGTCATCCCCAGCGCAACCAGGTGCAGCAGAGCGTGTTTCCATCTCGCCGCCGGGGCGCCCCCGGCCGCAAGAGGAATCGCCCCGGCCGGAGGAAAAATCCCCTTCTCCTTCGTCTCCTCCCGACGAGTCCTTCTCCCGCTCGGATGCTTTTCCGAAGAAGGCCCCTGCCGTGGCAGAATCCCTGGCAGGCACCGCTGCTTCCTCGCCGGCGGCCCCCCCGGCTCCGCAGCCTCCCCCGGAAAATGCCCCTTCTGCGGCGACTACCCGCCCCTTGATAGTCTGGGCCCTGGAGGAAAACGTGGGCGGAGAAACGCCCCCCTACGTGCTGGTTTCCCGCACCCTGCTCTATCTGCAAGCGGCGTTGATGCTGGCGGGCGTGTTGCTGCTGGGCTGGGGGGGTTATTACCTGGGTTCCCGTTCCTCAGCCCCCGCGGTGGAACTGGAAGAAGGCCAGGTGCTGCTTGCCGGCACGGTGCTTTATTGGGACAAGGACCAGCAGGTGGTGCCGGACCAGGGGGCGGTGGTGCTGTTGTTGCCCACCCAGCGGCACCCCCTCTCACCGCTTTCGGCCCGGGTGTTCCAGCCGGGGCAGCAGCCTCGGGCCAACGATCCCAACCTGCTCAAGCTGGAAGAATGGGGCGGAGCCGTGGCCCGGGTCGATCCGGCCGGAAACTACCGTCTGGCTGTGCCTGCCCCGGGCAACTATTGGGTGCTCATCCTCTCCCGCCATGCCCGCAGGCCACGCAACCAGCCGGTGGAAAAGCAGACCATGGACCGCCTGCAACAGTGGTTCAGCCCGGCCGGAGTGCTCCTCGGCCGCAGCAAGTACCTGCTGCAGCAGGTGGAAGTGCCCCCGCAGAGTGAGGCCCCGGTGTACCTGCACCATTTCTTTGGCCGGGATGCCAGCCAGTGAGCCCGGAGTCAAGCTGAGTGAAACCTTGCCACAAGCGGTGGGTTCGCCATGAGAAATATCCCACGTCCGTGGAGACCTGGAGGTGTGGAGGCACAGGAGGCTTGGAAGGATAGCGAGCCCCGGGCTTTGTACGTGCTTAGCCAGCTAGCACAGGGCTTTGGCTTGGCGTTGCCGTACCTGGCGAGAAGAAGCGTTTGTTCTCATAACCAGCGAGCCGGGAGCGTCAGCTCCCGGAGGAGCGTGCGCACGAGAGTGCGGGGAGGTCTTGGGTCGTGGGTCTTGGGTCTTGAGGTGGTGCTTCCGCACCGGTGCGAGAAAGAGCGTCAACTTGTTCAACAAGAGCCCCCCGCGTCAGCGGGGGGGGAGAAACAGTATCGGCGTGCGGCTTGTCCCCTCGCCCCCCCACGGTCGCTGATCTTCCCTTGGCCCCCGGCAAGTGGGTACCGTAGAATGCACTCTGGTGATGGCCTCTTCCCCTGCGAGGAACCGGCCCGCGTATGTCCTACCGGTCCTTCAAACGCGTCCTGGGCGAAACGTACCTGGAGCTGAAGCTTCTGGTGCTGTTTGCCATCTGCCTGTTCGTGCTCACGGTGATCAGCTTTTGGATCTACGGGAGCCTCACCGAACGGCTGGTCTATCAGCAGAACCGCACCAAGGGGTGGCTGCTGGTCGATGGCATCCTCAAGGAGATCCACTGGCGGGAGTTCGAGAACCGCAGCCCATCCCTGGTGGACGCCCTGCGGCAGGAGCTGAAAAACCACCCGGAACGCTACCAGTGGTACACCATCCGCCCCCAGACCACCGAGGGCAAGGGGAGGCCCCAGGACGAGTACGACTTTGACATCCTCCATCGCTTCCCCCCGGTGGTCTATCCCTTGCCCAAGCAGGTGGAATACGCCGAACGCTGGGTTCCGGAAACCGAGGAGTACCACTACTACCAGGCCATCCGGGCCAAACGGGGGTGTGTGGACTGCCACCGGGCCTTGACGGGAAAGGCCGACCTGACCGAGGGAGAGCTGATCGCCGTGGTGAAGGTGAAGATCTCGGGGGCTCCGGTGCGTCGGGCCATTTTGTGGAACCGCGTCTGGTTGTTCACCGCAGCCATTGTCACGGCCTTCTGCCTGGTGCTGGTTTCCTACCTGATCATCCGCTATGTGATCGTCAAGCCGCTGAAGCACTTGCAGGAAGTAAGCGATGCGATC
>JALSGI010000463.1 GCA_026982835.1 Planctomycetota bacterium
GGGGGGAGAACGGCGAGCCGGGAGCTTTCGCTCTCGGTTGCCCTAACGGCCCGTTGGAAAACGCAAGTTGGGGAGGGCGAGGCTCCTGCCGAGCCGCTTTTTTTCAGCAGACGCGAGGAATGCCATAACTCGTTTCATTTCAGGTGGACTTTTTCAACGGGCTGCTAAACGAAGCAACAGCTGTTCGGTTCAAAACAAACCGCGTGCTCACGCACGCGGCTCGCCGGCGAGAGAGTAAACGTTGATTTTCACAGACAACGGCGAGCCGCCAGCTTCAGCTGGCGGAGAAAAACCGGCAACGAGCGTTTTTGCCGGCTCTTCCCCGGCCGAAGCGATTCAAGCAACTCCACCAGCCGTAGAAGCGAGCGACTGTTTGAAAATCGTGCCGCCCGGCCCCCGCTTTGGTACAATGGTTTTCGTTTTCCGGAAGCGACTACGCTGTGGAGTTTCACGAGACCATCGGGCATTTGCTGGCCGACACTCCAGCAAGGGCAGATTCGGTCCTCACCACATGCTTTCCTCTGTACCGGCAAGGGGGCTTTCCGTGGGCCGGAAAACCAAACGCTCGCACTGGCTGCTTCGCTTGGGCCTTTGCCTGCTGCTGGGGCTGCTGCTCCTGTTCGGGCTGTGGTTCTTTTACGGCAGCCCCTGGTACACACCTGCCGTGGTTGTTTCCCGCCAGACCACCTACCTGACCGAGCCGCTCCTGGCCGAAGACGGCTTGCCAGACTACCTGGAGGTGATCAATCGTCGCTACAGCCAGGGTGTGACCCCGGAAAACAACGCCGCAGTGGTGTGGTGGCAGGCCCTGGGCCGGGAGCCGGACAGCTTTCCCACCCCGCCGGAAGTCTTCCGGCAGTTGGGCATCAAACCGCCGGCCCGGAAGCGGGGGTTCGATTTCTCGATTGAGCAAGTGGTAGTCTTTGCCAATCGGGATCAAAGGATCGAGTACTTGGACAAGGTGGGCATGTTGTGGATCAAGTTCAACAGCTATCCTTGGCGAAGCGAGGATTTCCCGGTTTTTAGCCGCTTGCTGGATCGGAACCGGGAATGGTTGGACCTGTGCGTGCAGGGGAGCCGCCGCACGCGATTCTTCTCGCCCGTGTTTACCGATACTCCCCAAGCCCGCCTGGTGGGGGCCTGGGTGGTCCCTCTGGAAGAGATCCGGATCATGGGCCGGAGACTAGCCGCCCGCGCCATGCGGCACCTGGGCCACGGGCGCGTGCAGGCCGCCTGGCGGGACATCTACGCGCTGAAACGCAGCGGACGACTCCTTCAGCAAAGTTGGGACGCCCACGGGCTTTTGGTCGCTTATGCTCTTGAGGGCCTAGCGTGCAATGCGCTCAACACGCTGCTGGCCCGCCACCATTCCAGTGAAGAAGAAGCCCTGGCCTGGCTGAAGCAATGGGACCAGCTACCGCCTCCGCAGTCGATGGGAGAGCGCATCGATTTTTCCACCCGCCTGTTCACATTGAGCCTGATCCTGGCCCATTGCCAAGGGTTGCCTGTGATGTACGACCGGGACGATCCGCCCTCCTGGTGGCAAAAGTTCCTCATCCAGATGGACCCGAACCTGGCCATGCGTATTTGTAACCAGTTGTTCGATCAGACCCGGCCGCTGCTGGAGCTTCCTCCTTCGCAAAAGCGGCTCGACCAGGTGGATCGCCTGCTCGTGTCCTGGGAATCCCAGGTCGATGCCCGGCGGCAGCAGGCGCTTTGGTTCCCCTTGAGTCGCCGGGCACGCACGCAGTACGCCGCCTGGGAGCTGACCACCGGAGTGCTCTCCTCCAGTCTCATTCTGCTCACGGCCGAGCTGCGTGCCCGCCAGCGCCATCTGCTGGGACGGGTGGGGCTGGCTCTGGCCGTGTACCGGGCGCGGCACGGAGAATATCCGCAAAAGCTCGATGCCCTGGTGCCGGAACTGCTGGAGGAGATGCCGCAGGACTTCTTTGCCGGCAAGCCGCTCGTCTATCGCCGCACCAAGAAAGGATACTTGCTCTACAGCGTGGGCCCTAGCGGTAAGGATCACGGGGGCCGCGACGGAAACCCGGACGAGCTGGATAACGTAGGGGACGACGTGCTGTTGCGCATCCCGCCGCGATGGCTGGAAAAACCCCTGCCGCCCGAGCCGCCCCTGCCCCCGGGAGCCCGATTCCGCCAGACGGACGAATCGCCAAAGGAGCCCAAAGAGTGACATGCCCCCGGGCGAGGCTCCCACCGAGCCGAAAAAGCAGAGAAAAGCCGGCCGTACCGAAAAACATCAACGCCACCAGAAACGAGCCGGGAGCTTTCGCTCTCGGTTGCCCTAACGGCCCGTTGGAAAACGCAAGTTGGGGAGGGCGAGGCTCCTGCCGAGCCGCTTTTTTTCAGCAGACGCGAGGAATGCCATAACTCGTTTCATTTCAGGTGGACTTTTTCAACGGGCTGCTAAACGAAGCAACAGCTGTTCGGTTCAAAACAAACCGCGTGCTCACGCACGCGGCTCGCCGGCGAGAGAGTAAACGTTGATTTTCACAGACAACGGCGAGCCGCCAGCTTCAGCTGGCGGAGAAAAACCGGCAAACCGGCGGTTCATTTGGATA
>JALSGI010000464.1 GCA_026982835.1 Planctomycetota bacterium
GGAGGGCGAACCTCCTGGTGAGCCGCAGGTTCACCGTGCGCGTTGTTTTCCACAAACGCGTTCTGTTCCTGCTAGGTGCGGAAGCACCACATCTGGCATCCCCATGCTAGCTGGCTAAACACGTACTCAGTCCGGGGAGAGCCGAATGAGCGCAATCCGTTATTTTTCTCCGCTGGCAAAGCCAGCGGCTCGACATTTGCAAGAAAAAACGCGGATTCTCTCCGAGCATGGGAGCGCCAAACCAAGTGATATGCTAGCTGGCTAAACACGTACGAAGCCCGGGGCTCGCCATCTTGTGCTCGCACGTTAAACACGTACTCAACTGGCGGCGAGCCGCAGTTTGCCACCGGTTCTCGTTCTTCCGATAGCTTTTACAACGGTTCCTCCGCGGCCGGGAGGTCTTCAAAGATCCGCCCGCCGGGGGTGAATCGCCGCGGCAAGGAGTCGAACTGGACCTGCACGCTGCGGCCGGCGGCTGCGTCCCAAATGGCCCCGGCCAGTTCCCCCCAGCACGCACGCCGCAGCACAATGTAGGAGGTAGTCAGCCGAGGATTGATTTCGATCAGGTAGTCTTGGGAGCCGTCGGGGGCCGGGCCCAGCACCAGGTCCACGCCCCAGTAGCCGCGAGCCTGCGGGAACGCAGCGGCCGCAGCCGTGGCCAGCTTGCGAGCCCGGGTAGCAAGCGGCTCCGGGAGCGGGTACTCTCCGCCTTCGTAATGGGCCGAGTGGTTCCAGCGGACAAGCTGCCGGCAAGGGGGACACAGCACCGCCGCCGGGCCGCCGGAGAGAATGGCCACGCTGGCGGGAATGCCGGGAACCAGCGGCTCGGCTCGCAGCGGAGCCTGCACCGGCGTGGGCGTCCAGCCGGAAGAGTCCACGCGGCGGATGCCCAGGCAGCCGGCCCCATCCAGCGGCTTGAGCACCGCCGGGCGAGGGAAGTCTTCGGGCAGTTGCCCCCCCTGCCGGATGACCACTCCCGGGGGAACCGCTACGCCGCAAGTGGCCAGATAGGCGGCCGTCTGGTCCTTGTCCGAGGTCAGCTCCACCATCGAGGCCGGCGGACCCAACAACAACGCCCCGGTCTTCTCCACCTGCCGCACCAGCTCCGCAAGCACCTGGCCGATCTCGGGAGCCACCAGCAGCACGGCGTCGGCCTCTCGGGCCAGGCGAAGCAGAGTTTGCAGGGAGTGCTCGGGCGAATCCACCAGCACCGGCTCCACCTGCTCGGCCCGGGGAGGCTGCCGCCCCGACACGTGCCGGTCCCAGAGAAACTGTACCTGCACTCCCGGCAAAGAGGCAAAATCCTCCACGGCCGCCCAGAGCATGGCCCAGCCCTCGGGAGCCAGTTGGGCGGCTTGTTCCGGGCCGCGGGCAAACAGTCCCCCGCCCAGGATATGCTCGTAAATCAGCACGCGCTTGCTGGTCATTCGGCCCGGCGCTCTCCTACATAGACCCCAGGGGGATTTCCCGTTGCCGGCGGGGGCTGGGGGTTACTGCTTGTCCTTGGGGATCGTGCGGTCCTGGAACCGTGACGGCTTGCCCCAAAGGCACTTGTCGAAAAACCGCAAGCACTCTGCGAACAGGTGCGGTCCGCCAATACCATGATCGGCCCCTTCGATCCGGTACAGATAGCACTCGACACCGTGGGCCTTGAGCTTGCGATGGAACAGCTCGGCCTGCTGGAACGGAACGATCGAATCCCGCGTGCCGTGGACCAGGAGCACCGGAGGGTCGTCGGGGGTGATGTAGTTGGCCGGGGAGGCGGCCTGGGCCTGGGAGCGTTTTTCCTTCACCGGCCCTCCCAGGAAGTCCACCAGCAGTTGCCGCACCGGCGGCAACAGCTTTTGCTCCTCGATGGAGATCAGATCGGTCGGGCCGCAGAAATCCACCACCGCTTGCACGCGGCTGCTGTGTCCGGGGGAGCCGCACTCGCCTTCCAGCGAAGCCACCCCGCCGGAGGTACCCAATAGCGCAGCCAGGTGCCCACCGGCCGAGCCGCCGATGACCCCGATCCGCCGCGGGTCGATGCCGTAGCGGGCCGCATTGGATCGCAGCCAGCGAATGGCCGCCTTGCAGTCATGGATTTGGGCAGGCCAGATGGCTTCGGGGGTGAGGCGGTACTCGACGGCTGCGCCCACGTAGCGGCCGGTGCGAACGAACCAGGGCAGGACCGCCTTGCCGGAGCTTTTGCTTCCGGCCCGCCAGCCCCCGCCGTGAATCCACACTACCACGGGCAGCTTTTCCGCCGCAGGGTGCTTGGGCCGGTAAAGGTCCAGATGCAAGGCCCGCTTGCCCGCCCGACCATAGACCACGTCGCGGACGACTTCATAGGGAACCTCTTTTTTTGCCGGGGCTTGCTGGGCCAAAGAAGCAGCCGGACCGGCAAACACCGCGACCAGAAAAAAAAGGACCACCAAGACAATCTCCGCCGGTTTTCTCATCAGGACACCTGTTGCTTGCGAGAACCAGGGACGCGAACGATCCTCGCCCCTCTGGAGTCTAAGCCTCCCGGGCACGGAGAACAAGCAGCCGCAGCCTTGCTGGTTTGTTCTCCTGGCCCGCCCATGTT
>JALSGI010000465.1 GCA_026982835.1 Planctomycetota bacterium
TCCGATCCTGCTGGTTGCTGTCCGGGGGTGGGTTTTCGCCGGAGGTGGATTGAGCCGGTGAGGTGATTTCCGCCTACCTTCAGCGGCAGGGAGCTCAGGTCCCGGAAGCGATTGTCCCGGTCCTGGCAGGGCGAAGCACAGCCAAAGCCCGTTTTTTGACCACGGAGGCGTCGAGCCACCTTTTCTAGTTTCACGGACCAGGTGATCTTATGAGTATTGCCGAGAAGGCCACTCGCCGTCGTCCCTGGCGGCACCCGCGAAATCGCAAAGTCGTGCTCCCGTACCGTACGGCCGCTGCCGTGGCGCTGATGGAGATGGGCATCAGCGACTACGGGGTGATTGCCGAGGCGGTGGGGCTTTCCACCCAGGAGATCAAACGCATCGACAAGGCCGAAGACGAGCCGGTGCGTTTGCTCAGCACGCTGGGGATTCCCTCGGGCGAGTACTTCAAGCTGGAAAAAGAGGTCCGCTGCCCCAAGTGCCATGCCCGCGTGGTGCTGGCCCCCTGCGTGGCCTGCCACAGCATGCTCTACTCCACCAGCGGCTAGGGTCCGCCCCTGCGGCGGCTCCGGTTGGCACAGGCCAAGGGATGGTGTTTCATAGCGGGTGTTCCCCCTGCAGGAAACCGTCCCCATGGCCCACATTCTCATTACCTCCGGACCCACCCGCGAGTACCTGGACCCGGTCCGCTATCTGACCAACGCCTCCAGCGGCCGGATGGGAGCCGCCCTGGCGCAAGCGGCCTTGGAAAGAGGGCACCAGGTCACCCTCGTCAGCGGCCCGGTGCAGATCACCTACCCGCCCCAGGCCCAGGTCGTCCGAGTGGTCACCACCGAGGAGATGCTACAGGCATGCCAGGAGCTGTTTCCCCGCTGCGATGGGCTGATTGGGGCCGCGGCCCCCTGCGACTATCGCACCCGCCGCGTCTCCCCGGAGAAGATTCAAAAAACCGGCCAGCCGCTGCTGCTGGAGCTTGTGGAAACGCCCGACGTGGTGGCCACGCTGGGCCAACAGAAGGGAGACCGCTGGATGGTCGGCTTCGCCCTGGAGACCGACGACCAACGCTTCCGGGCCCTGACCAAAATGGAGCAAAAAAGCTGCGATCTGATGGTGCTCAACGGGCCGGAAGCCATGCAGGCCGATACCAACTCGGTGGAGGTGCTGGACCCAGGCGGCCGCACCCTGGCTCGTCTCCAGGGAACCAAGCTCCATGTGGCCCGGGGACTGCTTCGCATCATCCAGCAACGCTTGATCGGCCCGCAGTAGCCTGCCGGGACACCGCAGGAGTGGTTTCCTCCTCCGGGAGCGTTACAATAGGGCGGCGGAACGCAACCTGAGCCTCAAGCCATGCAAGGAATCGCCACCATGATGCTTGCTCACCTGACCGCCAGCGAAAGTCCGGCCCTTTGGGCCGTGTTTGCCCTGGGCATGGTTGCCGGGGGGGTGCTGGTGCAGCTGTTGCCGCTTGTGTTCCGGAGGCTGAAAGCCGCGTGGATCAAGCGGCGTTGAATCTTCCAAGTCGTCCAGCGCAGGAATGATCCGAAGCGATTTGCCATGCCGGCCACTTACGACCACGGGGGACTGAAGTTCCAGTATCCGGAATCCTGGCGCGTGGAGAGCCAGTCCGGGGCGTTGCAGACCGGGCCGGTGTACGTGCTGGGCCAGGATCACGCGGTCACACTCACCACCCCCAGCGGAGCGTTCTGGATGGCCCTGCGCTTCCGCGGCCAGCAGCCAGGGCGGCTGGTGGCCACCACGCTGGAGGCGATGCGTCAGGAGTATCCCAAGCTGGACGCCGAACCGGTGGAGGAAACCATCGCCCAGCACCGTGCCCAAGGCTACGACCTGGACTTCTTCTGCCTGGACTTTATCAACACGGCTCGCATCCGCGGGGTGCCGATTCCCGGGGGAGCCCTGCTGATCCTCTACCAGGCCGAGGACCGGGAGATGGAAGAGCTGGAGCCGGTGTTTCGGGCCGTGACGACTAGCCTGCTGGAAAACCTGCCGGTGGTCAAAAGCAGCTTGTGGCCGCCGCCGGACTTGTTCGGGCTGCAGGGTTAAGCCCGGCCAGAAAAACGGAAGACATCAAAAGGAAGGCGATCCCTGGGCAATCTGCTACGGTTGCACCCCCACCTCCAGGCGGTCTTCCACCCGGCGCACGCCCGGTTCCAGTCGCACCAGGGCCACGGCCAGGCGTCGGGCCTCTTCGCTCTCCACACGGCCTTGCAGCACCACGGTGCCCTGTTCATCCACCCGGATGCGCAGCCCTTGCAGCGGCGTTCCCCGCCGCTGAAGCGTCTCCAGCCGCAGGCGGACCGTGGCGGCCAGTTGGGCCGGCCGGGGAGCCTGGTAGCGGAAGGCGATCCGCTGCTGGGGCCGGAAGCGGATGCTACTGGTGGCGGACCCGGCTCCTTGGGGGGCGAATCGCTGGTTGACTCCTCCCCGCCGGCCGCCGCGGGTGCCAAACTGGCGCATGGCGGCTCCTCGGGAGAGCTGCTGCTGCCCAATGCGCTGGTCGCCCACGAACCGCCCGGCGTTGTCGTCCCGGCCAACAAACCC
>JALSGI010000466.1 GCA_026982835.1 Planctomycetota bacterium
CGGTTGCTCTCCCGGCCAGGGACGGCATGATGGAAAAGGCCTCCACGAGCCCGGCACCGATCCCTCCCCTCCTGCCAGCGAGGACTCCCCTTGGTGAATCCCCTGCCCGATGTCCAGGACGATCCCCTCCGGGACCAGTGGAGTTTCCCCCCGGGGCTGAGCTATTTGAATCACGGCTCTTTTGGGCCTTCGCCGCGTCCGGTTCGCCAGTGCCGCCAGCAGTGGCTGGAGCGGATGGAGCAGAACCCCATGCGCTTCTACACCCGCACGCTGGCCCCGGCGCTGGAGCGGGTACAGGAGGCCCTGGGCCGGCTGCTCCACTGCCACGGCCGCGACGTGGCCTTGATGGAAAACACCACCGCCGGAGTCAACGCCGTGGTGCGCAGCGTGCCGCTGGAGCCGGGGGACCGGGTGGTGACGACCGATCAGACATACGGGGCGGTGCTGCGGCTGCTGCAGCGGGAGTGCCGTCGGCGCGGGGCGGAGCTGGTGGTGGTGCCTGTGCCCTTGCCGCTGCAAGAGCCGGAACAGATCACCCAGGCGGTGCTTCAGGCGGTGGACCGGCGCACGCGGCTGGTGCTGGTGGACCACGTCAGCTCGGCCGCGGCGCTGGTGTTTCCCGTGGAGGAAATCTGCCGCCGACTCCAGGACCACCCCACCCGCATTTGCATCGACGCAGCCCACGGCCTGGCCATGCGCCCCGTGGACCTGAGCACCCTGGGCTGCCACTACTATGTGGCCACGTGTCACAAGTGGCTTTCGGCTCCTTTTACCTGCGGGCTGTTGTGGGTGCATCCCCGATACCAGGGAGAAATACAGCCTGCGGTTTTGAGCTGGGGGCACACGTTTCCGGGCAACATTCGCGGCTGGGTGGACGAGTTCCATTGGCGGGGCACCTACGATCCCTCCCCGGCCTTGTGCATCCCGGAGGCGATCCACTTTCTGGAGCAGGTGGGCTGGGAGCGGTTTCGCCGTCACGGCCACCACCTGGCCTGCCTGGCTCGCCGGCAGCTGTGCAAGCTGCCGGGCGTGGAACCGCTTTACCCGGAAAGCTGGGAGTGCTTCGGTACGATGGTCACGGTGCGCATCCCGCCGGGAGACGCCCTGACCCTGCAACGCCGCCTGGGGGAACACCACCGCGTGGAGGTGATCGTGCCCAACTGGACCGCGGAACGGTTCCTGCGCGTTTCCTGCCACCTCTACAACACCGAAGAAGACATCGGCCGGCTGGTGGCCGCATTGCGGGAGGAGCTGGGAGCAACCACTTGAGAAAAAGGGGGTCTTGGGTCTTGGGTCGTGGGTCTTGGGCGGGTGCTTCCGCACCGGGCAGGAAAAAGCGTGTTTTGTGGAAAACAACGTACCTGGTGGACTTGCTTTGATTCTTGCAACGGCGAGCCGCCGACTTCAGTCGGCGGAGAAGATCGACACGCGTTTTTTCTTGGCTCTCCCCGGGCTAAAGCCCGGGGCTCGCCAACTGCGTGCTCCCGCACGCGGCTCGCCTATATGGAGTGCGGCCGCTTGCCGCCGCTGTGGCTTCGCTCTGGCGAGCCGCAGTAAACAATAGCGGAAGCAAGCTTCCGCACTCCAAAAAGCGACGACCAGCCGGCAACGCCTGCGACCAAAGCCAAAATAACCTGTCAAACACGATCCTCTGCACGCCGAGGGACTACGCCCGATGAGCCAAGCCAAGGTCCTGTTGACCGACTACGCCTGGCCGGACGTGGAGATCGAACACCGTGTGCTGAAGCAGGCCGGGCTGGAGCTGGTGGTGGCCCCTTCGCCTGATCCAGAACCACTGGCCCAACTCGCCGCCGACGTGGCTGCCATCCTCACCTGCTGGGCACCGGTGACGGCCCAGGTGATCCAGGCGGCCCGGCACTGCCGGATCATCGCCCGGCTGGGCATCGGGCTGGACAACATCGACCTGCAGGCCGCCCGGCAGCGAGGAATCGTCGTGACCAACGTGCCCGACTACTGCGTGGACGAGGTGGCCGAGCACACGCTGGCGTTGGTGCTGGCCCTGCTGCGCG
Organism: Planctomycetota bacterium; assembly: GCA_026982835.1. Lineage (GTDB taxonomy): Bacteria > Planctomycetota > Planctomycetia > Pirellulales > S012-138 > S012-138. Next base: position 2,031 of record JALSGI010000466.1, read on the forward strand.
GCGTGCCGCATTTTCATGCCGAAACCAAGTCCGGCCACTACCGCCGCGAATGCCCCTGGCCGCTGCGGCGCGTGCGGGGGATGACGCTGGGCGTGGTGGGCCTGGGGCAGATTGGCACCCGTGTGGCCCAGCTCGCCCAGGCCCTGGGAATGCAGGTGCTGGGTACTTCGCAGAACCGGAAAACCGTGCCGGGGGTGCGTTGGTGTTCCCTGGAGGAGCTGCTGCCGCGGGCCGACGTGATTTCGCTCCACCTGCCCCTGACTCCCCAAACACGCCACTTGTTGGACCGCCGGCGCCTGTTGGCCATGAAGCCCGGCTCCTACCTGGTCAACACGGCCCGTGGCCCTCTGGTGGACCACGCCGCGTTGAGCGAGGCGTTGCAGAGCGGGCATCTGGCCGGTGCGGCCCTGGACGTGCAGGCCGAGGAGCCGCCCCGGCTGGACCAGCCCCCCTACTGCTTGCCGCAGGTGATCGTCACCCCGCACGTGGCGTTTGCCTCGGATTGTTCGGTGGCAGAGCTGCGTCGGC
>JALSGI010000467.1 GCA_026982835.1 Planctomycetota bacterium
CTTGGGGGCTTGGAGGGATGAGAAAGGTGCTGCCGCACCAGGGCAAGAACAAGCGTCAACCGGCACAACCAAGAGCCCCCCGCGTAAGCGGGGGGAGAAGACCCCTGGCGCAGGCCGCACGGCGCACGGCGTAAGCCGATGTCGGCCGCAAAGTCCGGAAAGCGGCCAAACACGGACAACGGGACCTGTCACTTCCTAGTGGAGCCAACAACAATGATCGGTACGGCTACGGAACCTCGCCGACAAGAAAGCACCGTGGCGGCCACGGGCGAGCCGGTGGTGACGTTTTACGTCGGCCCGCTGCTGTTGGGCCTGCCCATTGCCCAGGTGCGGGAGATCAACCGCCAGCTGGACTTCACCCCGGTGCCGCATGCTCCGCCGGGGGTGCGGGGGGTGGTGAACCTGCGGGGGGAGGTGGTGACGGTGTTGGACCTGCACCATGTGTTGGGTCTGCCCTCGGCGGAGGTGACGCGGCAGACGCGCAACTTGATCGTGTTCTATCGGGGGGAGGTGGTGGGTCTGCTGGTGGACCAGGTGGCCGACATCCTGGAGGTGGACCTGCAAGCCGTCACCCCGCCGCCGGCCAACTTGCACGGGGCCGAGGGCCGCTTCTTCCGCGGCGTGGTGCCGCTGGAGCACGACATCCTGGTGCTGCTGGACCTGGAAGAGGCCCTGGGCCAGGAAGGCCCGCAAAGAACTTCCGCCCGGAGTTCCTAGCGTTTTCCCGGACGCTTTCCCATACAACACACCTCTTTTGATTAGGAGTTTGCCATGCAAAAGCGTTTGACCTTGTTGTTTTTAGGCATTGGCCTGATTCCCTTGCTGCTGGTCGGAGGAATCAACTTCTACCTGGCTTCCAGCGGGATGAGCCGGATCGTGGACCAGGTGAAGGAAGAAACCCAGAACAAGGCAGAAAGCATCTTGATCGGCTTGCGCGAAGCCAAGAAGCAACAGGTGGAGAATTACTTCAATACCATCCGCGACCAGGCATTGGCCCTTTCGGAGGATCGCTCGGTCATTCGAGCCATGCGGCAGCTTTACTACGCCGTTGATGAGTATCCGCGGCAGCGCAAAGTTTCCTCCGACGCACTGGCCAAGATGCGCCGCGAGCTGGCTGCATATTATCGCGGCGCTTTTGCAGCCGAGTACCAGAAACGCAACGACGGCAAGCAGCCGCCGGTGGAAGAAGCCCTGCGTCGCCTGGACCCGGTGGCCGTGTTGCTCCAGCACGCCTACTTGTTCAGCAATCCCAACCCGCTGCACACCAAGCATCTGCTGGATACGGCCGACACCGGAACCGACTACGACAACATTCACCGCGTGTATCACCCCATGCTGGCCAGTTTCCGAAAAAAGTTCGGCTACGCCGACCTGTTTCTAATCGACGGCGATTCCGGCCGGATTCTCTACAGCGTGCAGAAACGAGTGGACTTCGGCACCTCGCTGCTGGAGGGTCCCTGGGCCGATTCGGGGCTGGCAGCCGTGTTTCGCCAGGCCCGGGAAGCCGAATCGGGAGACACTTTCTTCCTCTCCGACTACACGCTTTATGTGCCCAACTTCGACGAACCCAGCGCCTTTATCGCCTCGCCGGTGTTCGACCGGGGCGAGCGGATCGGCGTGCTGGTGTTCCAACTGCCTGCGGATCGCATTTGCCGGGTCATGGCCGAGCGGAGCGGGCTGGGCAAAACCGGTGAGCTCCTGCTGGTGGGTCCGGACTTCCTCATGCGGTCCAACTCTTATCGCAAGCCGGAGACGCACTCGCTGATCGCCTCGTTCCGCAATCCGGAAACGGGGCGCGTGGAAACTGCCTCGGCCAAGGCTGCTTTGAACGAAGGCAAAAGCGGCGTGGTCATCGAGCAAGATTACCTGGGCCACCAGACCATCACGGCCTATACACCGATCAACCTGATCGGCTTCCGCTGGGCGCTGCTGGCCAAGATGGACACCGACGAGGCATTTCAGGCCATCGGCGAGATCCAGCAGGCGGCCAGCGCCTCCCAGGCCAGGTTGCTGGGGTGGTCGCTGGGGTTGGGCGTGCTGATCTCGGCCGTGGTGGTGGTCTTGGGCCTGCTCACCGCCCGGCGAATCGCCCAGCCGCTGGTCAAGCTGGCCCAGTTCACCCGCGAGATCGCCCGTGGCAACTTGGGGCAGCGGTGCCAAGTGCAGGCCAAGTACGAGGTGGGCCAATTGGTCGAAGCGGCCAACCAGATGCGGGACAACCTGTACCAGATGGTCCAGCAACTCAACCAGAATGCCCGCACGCTCAGCTCCGCTTCGCAGCAGATGACCGCCACGGCCCAGCAGCTAAGCCAAGGAAGCCAGACCGCCCTGGCCGAGACCTCCGGCGTGGCCGAGGCGATCCGCGACACCACCAGCTCGATGGAGGAAATGGCCGCCTCCACCCGCGAGATGTCCACCAACGTGAAGACCATTTCGGCCGCCGTGGAGGAGATGAGCGCCACGGTCAACGAGATTGCCCAGAACGCCGAACGCTCGGCCAGCGTGGCCGCCGAGGCCGCCCGGCTGACCGACGAAACCAACGCCAAGATCGGC
>JALSGI010000468.1 GCA_026982835.1 Planctomycetota bacterium
TTGACTGGGGCGGAAGCCACCAGCACCCCTTTGCCTGCGTGTGGGGCTGCCAGGACGCCACCGGCTCCTGGCTGGTTTACGACGAGTATTGGAACAACCGGGGGGACCTGACCCCCCTGGATCACATCCGGGCAGTCCGAGAGCAGGATCGCCACTGGGGCTGGGGGCAAGACGAAGAGGCCAGTTGGGGCGAAGTTTTTGCCGACCCCAGCCGTCCCGACCTGATTAACCTCTGGCGCCAGGAGGGGTTTCCGGTGATGCCCACGGCCGGGGCCACCGGCTCACGGGTGCTGGAGTCCATCGAGACGATCCGCTCGCTGCTGAACCAGCAGGTGGCCGGGCGGCCCAAGCTGCTCATCTCCAGCCGCTGCCTCCACCTGGTGGAAGAGATGCGCAAGTACCGCTGGAAGCCCCGCAGCGAGCGGGCGGTGCGCACCGCAGGCGATCCGCCCTTGCAGCCGCTGAAGAAGGACGACGACACGGTGGATGCCCTGCGGTACATGATCCACTCGGTAGAAAAGCAGCGGGGGGCTCCGCCCGGCTCGGTGGACTACCGATCCAGTCGGCCCGATGTGCACCTGAGCCGACGCGGCAGCCGCCGCGAAGACTGGCGAAGAGGGTTCTTTCGGCGATGAGCACCCAGTACCTGAAGGCGATCCTGCAAACTGCCGCTGGTCAAACGCGGCTGGGACAAGCCGTGATGGCGTTCCTGGAGTGGCAGGAGGCCCTGCGGCGGTTCCGTTCCGCCGCGCACCCCCAGGTGCAGGCAGCCCAGCGCCGCTACGCCCAGGCGGCCCAGGGAACCAACCCCCGGGACTTGGAAGCCCTGGTGGGCCAAGTGGCCACTCAGCAGACCGTGCGGCAGATGCAGCAGGTGCATCGCTACTTCCGCACGGATGTGGACCTGCTGGACTTTCTGGGGGGAGCCCTGCGGGGGCTTTCGCGCCTGGTAGATGCCTCCACGCTTTCCCGCCGCACGCGGCTGGGCCAAGGGGTGGGGCAATTGGTCACGGCCGCCCTGGAGTTCCTGGGCGCCGTGGCCGGGCACCAGGATGTGCAACGGGACATTCTCCAACTGCTTCGGCAAACCCAGTTGCAGCCGGAGATGCAGGAAGGGCTGGCTGATCTGCTGCGCCGGCAGGGCTACCTGGTGCTTCGCCCCGAGGAGCTTCCCCCGGCAGCGGCCCAGGCCCTGGCCGAGCAACTGCGCCGCCGCGGAGAAGTGGCTTCCCAGGAGATCACCCGCACAGGGCTCCCCTTTGGCATTGATCCGCTGACTCGCCGGGGAGAGAGGCGAAAAAGCGTCACCCTCCCCTTTCCCGGCGGGCGTCGGCGCCGCTTCCCGGTGGATCATCCGATCGTCACCGGCCAGATGGTCCGCACTCCCCAAAGCAGCAATGTGTATAGTTACGGCTACGACATCGAAAACGCCCTGCTTTATGTGCGATTCAAGGCTCCGGGCAAAAAGAACGCTTCCGGCTCCCGTCCCGACCGGCCCGGTCCCCTGTACCAGTACCGCAATGTGCCCCCCGAGGTGTTCCTGAAGCTGCACGAGGCGGCCAGCAAGGGGGCGGCCGTGTGGGACCTGCTGCGCATCCGCGGCACCCTCTCGGGCCACCAGTACGATTACGCCCTGGTAGGGATCACCGGAAACTATGTGCCCCGCCGGGCCACGCTCACCCCCCAGGGGGAAGCGTTCCTGCGCCGCCAGGTGCAGACCCTGGGTGGCCAGTGGCTGGAAAGCGGCCTGCCGGACCAGCTCGTGCGAGCCTTTCCCACTCGCCCCGACCGTGGAAGCCCTTAGCAAGGAGGCACTCCCGTGACCGTGAATCAACGCCGTGGCACCTTGTGGGAACTCCCACCGCGGATGGGCGGCTGGGTAGTCCCCCACCAGATGACCTTCGCCGGCGTGGCCACCAGCATGGCCCGCACTTACTACCCCTCCGACGAGGCCCTCCGCCACTCCTGGGAAAACGCCCGCTACATGCGCAACGACCTGGTGGTCACCGAGCCCCTGGAGCACCGCCAGCGCACTTGTGCCCTGTTGGAGTGGTTCGTGGAGCCGGAAGACCCGCAGGACCAGCAAGCCCAGCAACTGGCCTCCGAGGTGGAACGGCTGCTTCGGCGCATCCCCAGGTTCGTCCAGCTTCGGGAAAACCTGCTGCATGCTATCTGGTACGGCCGCTACGCGGTGCAGCTTCGCTACCAGTGGAAGCGCATCGGAGGTGCGCTGCGGCTGGTGCCGGTGCAGTGGCGGCCCATCCACGGAGACAAGCTGGCCTTCCGCTGGGACGATCCGCTGGGGCCGCCCCGGGACGGGGAGGTGGGCATCCGCGTCTCCCCGACCGCCTATGTGGCCGGGGCCAAAGTCCAGGGCAAGTGGCTGGTGGAAAAGGTGCGCCACCACCTGGAACCCACCCAGTGGGGCCTAGCCTACTTCCTGGACCCAGAAACCCGCAAGCTGCTGCTGGTCCATCAGCATCTGATCGAGGACGGGGAGTTTGAAGACCCGCTGTCGGCTGACCGGGTGCACGGGGTGG
>JALSGI010000469.1 GCA_026982835.1 Planctomycetota bacterium
CCAGATGGCTCGCGGCGGCATCTACGACCACCTGGGCGGCGGCTTCCACCGCTACGCCGTGGATGGGCGGTGGCTGGTGCCCCACTTCGAGAAAATGCTCTACGACAACGCGGCCCTGGCCACGCTGTACCTGGAAGCGTTCCAGGCCACTGCCAACCCGCAATGGGCCCAAGTGGCCCGGCAAACGCTCCACTACCTGCTCCGCGACATGTTTTTGCCTCAAGGGGCCTTCGCCAGCGCCCAGGATGCCGACAGCGAAGGCCGCGAAGGGCTTTACTACCTGTGGACGCCTCAGCAGGTGGAGCAGCTCCTGGGGCCCGAAGAGGCCCGGCTGTTTTGCTACGTCTATGACGTGACTCCCGAGGGGAACTTCGAGGGCCAGACGGTGCTCCACCGGCCCAAGAGCTGGCACCAGGCGGCCGCCGCACTCCAGGTGGAAGAAGATGAGCTGCGCCGCCGGATCGAAGCGGCCCGGCAAAAGCTCCTCGCTGCCCGGGGGGAACGCACCCCGCCGCTTCGGGACGACAAGGTGCTGCTTGGCTGGAACGCCCTGGCCGTGGAAGCCCTGGCTCTGGCCGCCCGCGTGCTCGGGGAGCCGCACTACCACCAGGCGGCCGTCAAAGTGGCCGAGTTCGTCGATCAGCACATGCGCCTGTCCCAAGAGGAGCTCGCCCACAGCTGGGCTGCCGGACGGGCGGGCGTGCCGGCCTTTTTGGACGACGTGGCCGGTTGGGCCGCGGCCCTGCTAGCCCTGTACCAGGGGGACTGGAACTCCCGCTGGCTTGCCTGGGCCGAGGAGCTGGCCCAGCTGCTGCTTGAGCGGTTCCACGACGCCCAAGCCGGAGGGTTCTTCTACGCCGATCGCCGACGCCAGGAGCTGGTGGCCCCACAGAAGGACATCACCGACAACCCCACCCCCAGCGGCAACGCCCTGGCCGCCTGGGTGCTCTTGCGGCTGGGGCACCTGCTGGGCCGCTCCCGTTACCTGGACGCCGCCTACGGCGTGCTAGGGCAAGCGGCCCCTCAGGCGGCTCGATCCGGCCTAGGTTATGGGCAGCTACTCATCGCCTTGGATGAACACCTGGGACCCAGCTACCAATTGATCTTCCTAGGTCAGAGGGACCAGGAGCCGCTGGCCGGACTGCTTGGCCGGTTCCATCGCCGCTTTGTGCCGCGGGTCTTTCTGGCCGGAACGCAGGAACCAGCCCAAGTGGCCGGCACGGTGCTGGAAGAGGTGTTCCAGGGCAAGCAGGCAGAGGAACATCCGGCCCTGTTCGTCTGCCAGGGCACCCAGTGCCAGCCGCCTGCGGTGGGAGCCGAGGAGGTGCGCAAGCAGCTTGACCGTCTTGCGCAATCAGCATATTCTTCCCATCCTTCCGATTCGTGATTCTTCTTGCTCGACTTGGCTTCCCTGGAGTAAAGCGCTCTGGCTGCGGCGAGTCGATAAGGATAAATGTCGGCTTGCGGCCTGCGCCGTGAGGCTTGCGCAGGGTGCTTCCGCACCGGAGGTCTTGGGTCGTGGGTCCTGGGTCTTGCGGTGGTGCTTCCGCACCAGTGCGAGAAAATATTTTTGCAATCGGCGAGCCGCTGGCTTCGTACGTGTTTAGCCAGCTAGCAACCGAAGTTCGACGCCGCAGGCGTCGCAGCTTTGTAGCCGGGGGTCGTCAGACCCCCGGAAGGCAGCGTTTTTCCTTGTCCTTAAGCATCCCGAAGGGATGCCAGATGAAGGAACGGTCTGTTGGTTTCTGGCACCCCTGCCGGGGTGCTGGGTGAGAGAAAGGCCGCCGCGGTCCGGTGGTCTCCGCTTCGTCGAGTGCCGGCTACCAGGCTGGCAAGCCTTCGGCTTGCTTTTGCTCTGGGGGCGCTTCGTCTTATGCTGGCACGCTAAACACGTACGGAGCTTCAACTCCCGGAGGGCGGCAGGCCGCAGCCACTGGGTGCTACCGCACCGATGCGAGAATCGGCTTGCGCTGTTGCGCTGGAGCTTCCGCTCCGCGGGCGGAACAAGCGTCGATTCTTGCTCGTCACAGCGAGCCGTTGGCATTAGTCGGTGGAAAAGGCCCCCGCGTTAGCGGGGGGAGAGAAAAGCTGAAAAACCATGAACCCCGAGCACCAACTGGACCTGACCAGCGAGCCGGAGCTGCAGCCCCCCCGGCGGGGCGACCGGCCGGGGAGGCCCTTTCTGGGCGTGAACTTCGCCTGCTGCGGCGTGTATGCCCGGGTGTATCTCAACGCCCAGGGCACGGCCTATGTGGGGCACTGCCCTCGCTGCGGGCGGCAGGTGCGAGCCCGCGTGGCCCCCGATGGGACCACCTGCCGTTTCTTTCGGGCGTGGTAAGGGCCTTTTCGCCTGCGGGCGGTCGCTTATAATCGCCGCAAAGCCCTCTCCCGCTCCTTTGAGGAAACCACCGCATGGGTTGCCCTTTGCGTATTGGGGCCGTGGAGTACCTGAACACCCGGCCCTTGATCCACCAGCTGGAACGGATCGCCCCCGAGGTGGAGCTTCGCCTGGAAGTGCCCAGCCGCCTGGCCGAT
>JALSGI010000470.1 GCA_026982835.1 Planctomycetota bacterium
CACAGGAGAACTCCTCATGCGGCGAGCCAAGATCACCATCGTCGGAGCCGGTAACGTCGGTGCCACCACCGCCCACTGGTGTGCCTCGCTGGAATTGGGCGACATCGTGCTGGTGGACATTCCCCAGACCGGCGACATGCCCAAGGGCAAGGCCCTGGATCTGCGTCAAGCCGGGCCGATCATGGGCTTTGATGCCGAGATCATCGGCACCAACGGCTACGAGGAGACGGCCGACAGCGACGTGGTGGTCATCACCGCCGGCGTGCCCCGCAAGCCGGGCATGAGCCGGGACGATCTGCTTGCGACCAACGCGGGGATCGTGGGCCAGGTGGCCCAGCAGGTGAAGCAAACCAGCCCCAACGCCATCCTCATCGTGGTGAGCAACCCGTTGGATGCCATGGTGCAGAAGGCGTTCCAGGTGACCGGCTTCCCGCCGCATCGGGTGCTGGGCCAGGCCGGGGTGCTGGACACGGCCCGCTATCGCACCTTCATCGCCATGGAACTGGGGGTGAGCGTGGAAGACGTCTCGGCCATGCTGCTGGGGGGGCACGGGGATTCGATGGTGCCGGTGGCCAGTTGCACCTCCGTGGGCGGTATCCCGGTCACACAGCTTATTCCGAAAGACCGTCTGGAGGAGATTATCCAGCGCACGCGGATGGGCGGAGGGGAGATCGTCAAGTTGCTCAAAACCGGCAGCGCCTACTACGCCCCGGCCGCGGCGGTGGCCCAGATGGTCGAGGCCATCGTGCGGGACAAGAAACGGGTGCTCCCCTGCGCCGCCTACTGCGACAAAGAGTACGGCGTGGGAGGCTACTACGTGGGCGTGCCGGTGGTGCTGGGCAGCAACGGGGTGGAGCGCATCCTGGAGATCGAACTTACCGAAGAGGAAAAGGCTGCATTTGCCAAAAGCGTGGATGCCGTCAAGCAGCTGGTGGCGCGGATGAACGAGCTGGGATGACGTTTTCCGGCTCCACGAGTGCGGGAGTGCTTGGGCGAGCCGCATGCGTGAGCATGCGGTTGTTTTGAACCGCGTCGGCAGTTGCTTTGTTTGAAGCAACCGGGAGCTGACGCTCCCGGCTCGCCGGTTGCAAGAATCGACGCTCGTTCCTGCTTCAGCGAGCCCCGGGCTTCAGCCCGGGGAGAGCCGAATAAGTGCTTTTGGTTGTTCTCCTCCGCCAGCTGAAGCTGGCGGCTCGCCGCTCAACCGCGGGCTAACGGTGCGCGGCTCGCCATGCCCCCAAGCCTTCCCGAGCTTAAGCTCGGGGCTCGCCTCGGTGCGGAAGTTCCCAGTGTAATAGCGGACCTGCACAGGTCGCAGGGCGAAATGTCTTTTGCATGCGCGGTCAAGGCTAACTAAAATGCCGTGACGGCTTGGACGTCGAGCCGCCTGGGGGGCGGTGGGCACGTTCCCAGGCCACACTTGTTAGGGTATGTCCAGCCTGTGCAGAGAGGACCCGCCATGTCCGAAACCGGCCCCGAGAACGACTCGGCCTGGCAGTGGGACCCCACGTTTTTGCACAGCCGGCGGGAGGCGTTGTTTATTTTGAGCATCTGGGCCTTGTGCCTGCTGTGGACCGTGCCGTTTTGTTACCTGACCGGGTTCATGGACCTGGCAGAGGGCCAGTTGCCCTGGTTGGCCCGGGTGCGGGTGTTGGGGCTTCCGGGCTGGATGTTCTGGGGCGTGGCTTTTCCCTGGCTGCTGGCTGCCGGGGTGACCGTGTGGTTCTGCTACCGGTTTTTGAAGCTGGATGAGCTGGGGCAGGCTCCCGAGGAAACAGAGGCCGAAGGGGAAACCGACGCGGCCGACGAGGCGACCCGTTCCCTCTGAGCCAAGGAACTGCCCGTGGAACCGACCTGGGTGCCTTTCCTCCCCCTGGGCTTGAGTCAGGCCAACGCCGCGCTGGTGGTGTTTTTGCTCTACACGGCGGCGGTGATCTTCCTGGCGGCAGTGGCCAACCGGTTGCTGCAAACCAAGAGCTTTTTGAGCGAGTATTTTCTGGGCAGTCGCAGCCTGGGCACCTGGGCCTTTGCGCTGACCTTCGCCGCCACGGCCGCCTCGGGGGGGAGCTTCATGGGGTTTCCCTCCAAGATTTACTCCCACGGTTGGATTCTGGCCTTGTGGATCGCCAGCTACATGGTGGTGCCGCTGTGTGCGATGGGTCTGCTGGCCAAGCGGCTCAACCAGGTGGCCCGCATCGCCGGGGCGATCACGGTGCCGGACGTGCTACGCGACCGTTTCGAGAGCCCCCGGCTGGGGCTGCTGGCCACCGTGCTGATCGTGTTCTTCATGGTGGTGAACCTGGTGGCGCAGTTCAAAGCCGGCGGGGTGATCCTGCAGCGATTGCTGAGCGACGCCCCGGTGTTCCACGCCTCGGCCCAGTGGCTGGGGCGATGGACTTCCTCGTGGAACTGGTTTCGGAATGTGGACCCGGAGTATTTGCTCTGCCTGTTGCTGTTTGGCCTGGCCGTGGTGTTCTACACCACCTACGGCGGTTTTCATGCCGTGGTGTGGACCGACGTGCTGCAAGG
>JALSGI010000471.1 GCA_026982835.1 Planctomycetota bacterium
CTCCAGCGCCGGCACCTGGAACACTCCCCCGCACAGGCCGCAGCTCATCTGCTGCCCGGCCAACGCCGCATCCACCTCCAGCAATCCCCCACAATGGGGACACGCTACCTGGGCACTCAAGGCCGTCGTTCCTTGTCCGTTCCTAGGGCCAAGCTGTGTCTCTACCGTAGCATGCCCGGGGGGAAATCGCTAGCGATCCTCTCTGCCGGTTCGCGACGACCAGCCATGCCCCCGCTGCTACGGGAACTTCCGCTCGGGGAGGACTTGGAGGCGTGGGGGCGTGAAGACTTGGAGGCTTGGCGAGCCGCGGGCGTAAGCCCGCGGAGGAGAACGGCGTGTGTAGTCTTTGATATTGAGCACAGAGCCCCGCACGTCAGTGAAGGCGGTCTTGGGTCGTGGGTCTTGGGTCTTGCGGTGGTGCTTCCGCACCGGGGGCTTGGAGGCGTGGGGGCTTGGGGGCTTGGAGGCTTGGCGAGCCGCGCACCGTAAGCCCGCGGTTGAACGGCGAGCCGCCGGCTTCAGCCGGCGGAGAACAGCGAGCCGCGCACCGTCAGTCGGCGGTTGGGCAAAGAGCCCCCCGCGTCAGCGGGGGGAGGCAGCGAATCGGCTTGCGGCGTGCGCCGTGCGCTGTTGCGCTGGAGCTTCCGCTCCAGTGCGGGAATAAGCGCCAGTTCTTGCAACCGGCGAGCCGCCGGCTTCAGCTGGCGGAGAAGATCGACAAACATGCGTTTTTGCGGTTCTCTTCGGACTAAAGTCCGAGGCTCGCCAGAGGCAAGAAAAAACGCCGATTCTTGCCTACGCGGCAAACCGCACCCTCAGCCGCTGCGCAATGCGTCGATCAAGCGCTGGAAATCCTCCGGTGTGTTGTACCCGTGCGGGCTGGCCCGCAGCAGCCCCCCGCGGGCACTGAGCACCACTCCGGCCTGCCGCAGCTTGCGCCAAAGCTGCTGCGGCTCTCCCCCGGGCCAGGCAAAGGGAACGATGCCGCTTTGGTGCTGCTCGGGGTACTCTTCCACCTGGGCCCCGGCCTGGCGAAGCATTTGCCGCAGCGTGCCGGCAAGCTCCAGCACCCGCTGCTGGAGCCGCTGGGGTTTCCATTCCAGGATGAGCCGCAGGCTTTCGGCCAGGCCCACCATCCCGGCCATGGGGAACGAGCCGCCTTCGTAGCGGGCGGCCGTGGGCCGCAGGGGCATCGCCAGTCGGGCGTAGTCGCCCCGGCCCTGGACGCTGTTCCAGCCCAGCCCCAGGGGGCGCAACAGCTCCAGGTGCTCTTGCCGCAGGAAGAACACGCCGCCGCCCTCGGGACCCAGCAGCCACTTGTGCCCATCGGCGGCCAGGAAGTCGATCCCCAGGGCGTGCACGTCCAGGGGAAAGATGCCCAGCCCCTGGATCGCATCCACGAACAGCAGCGCCCCGTGGGCATGCGCGATCTGGACGGCCCGGGCCAGGTCATGTCGCCAGCCGCTGGCGTACTCGACCCAGCTCAAGGTGACGATCCGCGTGCGGCGGTCGCAGGCCTGTTCGATCTGCTCCAGCAGCAGCCGGGGATGGGGCACCTGAATCAGCCGCACCTCCACGCCGCGGCTCTCCAGGTTCATCCAGGCAAAGCGGTTGCTGGGGAACTCGGCCGCAGGCACCACCACGTTGTCGCCCTGCCGCCAGGGAAACCCTTCGGCCACCAGGTTCACCCCCTCGGTGGTGTTGCGCACCACGGCCACTTCCTCGGCCCGGGCACCGAGCAGCCGGGCAAAGTGCCGCCGGATGACCTCAATCGTGCGGTCCCAGCGGCTCCAATTCACATCGCCGTGGTGGCACACGTCCTGGGCCCACTGGGCGATCCGCTCCGCGCTTGGCTGGGGCAGCGGCGAGACGGCCGCGTGGTCCAGGTAGGCCCAGTGTCGGGTCACCGGCATCTGCTGCCGGAACTGTTGCCAGGAGGGGGGAGCGGGCTGTTCCATTACGGGCAAAGTGACACGGGGAGGCCATCGAGTGGGTGAAGATTGGTTTTGTTCTTGTTTCGGCGAGCCGCGTGCGTGAGCACGCGGTTTTTTACAAAACGGCACCGAATACTGATTCGGCTTAGCAAACTGGGAACTAACGCTCCCGGCTGGCCGTGGGTGCGTTTTTGCGTTTGTGCTTGCATCGGGTGCGGAAACACCCTGCGCAAGTCGCCAGTTGCAAGTCGCGCGCCGCCTCTTCACAGGGTTTTCAAGTACTCCAGCACCGCGCGGCGCTGGGCCTCGGAGAGTTTTTCCGGGTAGCGGTGCCCGGCCGCGCTTTTGCCAAAGCGACGCGTGTCGAACCACCAGCGGCGTTGGGAGCGGGAAAGCCCCCGGGGGAGTTCTTCCCGCACTTCGATAGGCAACCCCACCCGCTGCGTATCGTAGCCGTCCTCGCTGCTGCGCCGCCAGAGCACGGGGCGGCGGTCCGGGTGCAGCACGTGCCACAACGTGGGCACCGAGCCGTTGTGGAAGTAAGGGGCCGAGGCCCAAATGCCATCAAGCGGCGGAGCCACGTACCCCTTG
>JALSGI010000472.1 GCA_026982835.1 Planctomycetota bacterium
CCCGGAAGGCAGCGTTTTTCCTTGTCCTTGAGCATCCCGAAGGGATGCCAGAGGGCAAAACGGTCCTTGTTTCTGGCACCCCTGCCGGGGTGCGGGGTGGGGTAATGGCCGTCGCTTTCCGGTGGTCTCCGCTGCGCTCCGACCACCGGCTACTGGGCTGGCAAGCCTTCGGCTTGCTTTATGGTTTGGACACATCACACCTTGTGCTGGCACGCTAACAGCCTGTTGAAAAACGCAAGTTTGGGAGGGCGAGGCTCCTGCCGAGCCGTTTTTTTCAGAAAATACGTCTAGTCCTATGACGCGATTCCGTATCGAGGAACATTCTTCAACGGGCTGCTAAACACGTACCCAGCTTCAGCTGGCGGAGAAAAATAACCCAATGCGTTTCTTCGGCTCTCCCCGGACTGAAGTCCGGGGAGAGCCGGACAAAAATCAACTCGTTTGCTCTGGAAACACTCCATCTTATGCTGGCACGCGAAACACGTACAAAGCTCCCGGCTCGGCGAGAAATGTTGTTTGTTGTCGGCCAGCCGCATGCGTGAGCATGCGGTTGTTTTCGCAGTGATTGCGCATTTCATCAACCGCCGGCTAACGCCGGCGGCTCGCCGGTTGCAAGAATATTTTCTCGCACTGGTGCGGAAGCACCACCGCAAGACCCAGGACCCAAGACCCAAGACCTCCGGAGCGGAAGCTCCGGCGCAAGCCGCAAGCCGCCGCTTGCCCGGGGGCTTGTCAATCAAACCACGCCGCCGGACACTGCTGAAGGTGTACCCCCTGAAAGCAAAAGGCCCGGAAACCGTGACCACTCCCTGCCCTTCCGACCGACTCCGCCACCAGGTGCTTGAAGAACTGGCCCGGGCTGCCCGATGGCTCCAGCATCGCTGGCCGCAGCGGCCCCAGGTGGGCATGATCCTGGGCTCGGGGCTGGGCCAGATCGCCTGCTGCATCAAGCCGCAGGCTCAGTTCGATTTTTCCGAAGTCCCCGGACTGGTCCCTCCCACGGCCCAAGGGCATCGCGGGCGTTTGGTATGCGGGCAGGTGAACTGCTTATCGACCATAATCATGCAGGGGCGGGTGCACTTGTACGAAGGGCATCCGGTCCATCGCGTGGCCTTTCCCGTGTGGCTGCTGCGCCGCCTGGGCTGCCGGCTGCTGTTGATCTTCAGCGCCGCCGGGGGATTGAACCCCCAGCTTCACGAGGGGGAAGTAGTCGTGCTGGTAGATCACATCAACCTGATGGGCACCAGTCCCCTGGTGGGCCTGAACCACTCGGAGCTTGGCCGCGTGTTTCCCGATATGAGCCGCCCCTACTGGCCCCCTGGCGTTGCACTGGCCCAACGCCTGGCCCGACAATTGGATCTGCCCCTGCCCGCTGCGGTTTACGCCGGCATGCGCGGCCCGAACCTGGAAACCCGGGCCGAGTATCGGTTTCTTCGGCGCATCGGGGCCGATGTGGTGGGTATGTCCACCGTGCCGGAAGTGATCGCCGCCGCCCAGGTAGGGCTGCCCGTACTGGCTTTTGCCGTGGTGGGCAACATGTGCCTACCGGATGCCCTGGGCCGCATGACCCACGAGCACATTCTCCAGGCCACACAACAAGCCACCGATCGGCTCACCGAGCTGGTCCGGCGGCTGCTTACTCCCCAACTGCTGGAACTGCTGGAAGAGGATCGCCCATGAACTCCTCGGCCGCTCCCCACGCCCAGGTGCTGCGGTGGATTCGCCTCAAGCGCGACGGCCGCCGGCTGAACCGGGAACAGCTCCACGAGCTGATGGCCCTCTACGCCCGCGACCAGGTGCCCGACTACCAAATGGCCGCTTGGACGATGGCCGCGTTTCTAAACGGACTAGACCAGCAGGAAACCCTCTGGCTCACCCAGGCCATGCTGCAAAGCGGCTCCTGCGTTCCCCGCTCCGGAAAGGACAAGCCCCGGGTGGACAAGCACTCCACCGGCGGCGTGGGCGACAAGGTCTCGCTGGTGCTGGCCCCGCTGCTTGCCGCCTGCGGGGCGGAAGTGCCCATGATCTCCGGCCGGGGCTTGGGCTTCACCGGCGGCACGCTGGACAAACTGGAGGCCATCCCTGGGCTGAGCACCGAGCTTTCGCTGGAACAGATAGAGCGTGTGCTGGCCCAGGCCGGCTGCGTGATCGCTGCCCAGACCCGGGAACTGGTACCCGCGGACCGCAAGCTCTACGCCCTGCGCGACGCCACGGCCACGGTGGAATCGTTCCCGCTGATCGCCGCCAGCATCCTCAGCAAAAAGCTGGCCGAACAGCTCGACGCCCTGGTGCTGGACGTAAAGTGGGGCACGGGAGCCTTCATGCAGTCGCTTCCTCGGGCTCGCCGCCTAGCCCAGTTCCTCATCGACATTGCCCGGCAGTGCGGCTTGCCCGCCGCGGCCCTGGTCACCAGCATGAACCAGCCGCTGGGGCTCAAGGCGGGCTGCTCGGTGGAGGTGATCGAGGCGGTGGAAACCCTCCGCGGTCAAGGTCCCCCGGATTTGCTACGCCTGGTACTGGCC
>JALSGI010000473.1 GCA_026982835.1 Planctomycetota bacterium
CCATCCGTTACGTGCGGATGGCCCGCAGTTGCCAGTCCCACGGGCTGTTGGCCGCTCTGGTCCAACACGAAGACCAGCCCTTGTACCCGCTGCTGCTCGCCGCGACCGAATCCTGGCTGCGGGAAGCGTATCCTGGCCCGCAACGCTGGCTGGTGGCGGCCCGCGTCGTTGCCCTCTTTTGCGCCTCGGTGGCCGTGGTGGTGCTGTGGCGCCTTTTTTGCCTGCTGTGGTCCCCTGGGGTGGCCTGGGTGGCGGCATTGCTGGCAGCTCTGTTGCCGGGAGTGGCCCGCATGGGAGCCGACGCCACGGCCGATCCGGTGGCACTTTTGCTGTGGCTGGTTGCCTTGTGGTTTGGCGCGCGGGCGGCTCTGGCGGCAAGTCCCTCCGCCACCGGCGTGTGGCGCCGCCAAGCCTTTGTGTGGTTGTTCCTGGCCGGCGTCGGCACGGCCCTGGCTTGGAGTTGTAGCCGTCAGTACTTGGCCTTGCTGGGGCTGCCGGGAGGCCTGTGGTTTGTGCTGCGGCGGATTCCCGCCTGGGGGGATCGGTTGCGCCACTTGGCTCTGGCCGGGGTGAGTTTCGGCCTGGGCGTGGCCGTGGTGCTGGGCGGCTGGCAACTGGCCTTGCGACCGGCCCCGCCACGGGCCGTGCTGGCCCAAGTGCTCGGCTGGTCCTCGCAGCGCTGGGAGATCCGCCCCCCCGGGGAAAGTTCCCGACAACAGCAGCGGCGGCTGGCCCGCGCGTTCCGCTGGCGCACCTCCGACGGGCGGAAGATGGCCTTCTGGAAGAAAGACCCCCGCCACTCCATTCGCACCCAGGCCCCCGGCAAGTTCCTGGCCCGCTTCCTCCAGCAGTTGGCCCAGGCTTTCCACTACCTTCCAGCCTTGCTGGCCGTGGTGGGAATCGGGGCCTATCTGTACGGGGGACAGCTGGGGACGCGATTCCTCCGCCGCCGGAAGCTGTATCACTTTCTGGCTTGCATCTGGGTGTTGCAACTGGGCCTGTCGTTTACCGGGGCCTGGCATCTGCACTACGTGTCGGATCGCCACCTGGTTCCGCTGGCCGTGCTCGCCCTGCCCTGGTCGGTGGTAGGAATTGCCGCAATTTCGCGGGGACTGGGGCCACCCCTGGAAAACAGCCTGGCCCGGCTGGCTGCCGCATGGCGTGTCGCTGCCCCTGCGGTCACCTCCGCCGGCCAAGGGATCTGCTTTGGCTTGCTGCTGCTGGGGGTGATTGCCTCCTGCTTGCTGAAGTGGCGACGGCCGCCGCAGCAAAGCCAGCTGGCACATCGCCAAGCCGGCTTGTGGATCAGCCAGCGGGTAGGACCAGGAGACGCCGTGCTGGATACCCACGGCTGGAGCGAACTTTTTACCGAAAGCAAAACCTACCTGCTGGCCAATGGGCGGCAGGCGCTGGCCGATCCGCAGCTGCGGTTCGTGGCGGTCCAGCGCCGCGAGCTGCAAAGCCCCAGCCGCCGCGGGCGGACGCTGCGCGAGGTGCTCCAGCGGGCTGGCACGCTGGCCGGGGTGTTCGCCGCTCCGGAAGGACGCAGCCAACGGGACGTGCTGGTGTTCGCCTGGTCGCCGCAGCGCTTTGTCCGGCACTACCGGCGGCCTTCTCCGCCTGCTGCGCCCCACTCTCCCAGCAGAACCCTGCCGGTGAAGAGTGTGTCGCATAAATATCCTCCCCGGACCGAAACCCGGGAATCGCAAAACTCAGCCCCACCGGCGGACGGCACTCCGGATAAGCAACAGCAGGTGCAGCTTCGCGCGGCTACGACCGCCCTCGAGCAACCCGTACGACGCTAAAAGAAACTGTTCTCCGGCAGGAGGCCTCCTCGATGCGTGCCCATGTTCGCCAGTTCGTGCAGGTGGCCGTCGAAACGCTCCGGCTTGAAGGACCTTGCTACGAGTTCGGCTCCTACCAAGAAGGAGCTTCCCGGGCCGAGAGCGACCTGCGGCCCCTGTTTGCCGGGCAGGAATATGTGGGCTGCGATCTGCGGCCTGGCCCCGGCGTGGACCGCCTGGAAGACCTCACCCAGCTCCGCTTGCCGGACCAGGTGGCCCAAACCGTACTGTGCCTGGACACGCTGGAGCACGTTTGGGACCCGGTGCGAGCCGTGGCCGAAATGATCCGCGTGCTGGCCCCCGGCGGGGTGCTGCTGCTGAGCGTGCCGATGGATTTTCCCATCCACGCCTTTCCCGACGACTACTGGCGACTGACCCCCTCGTGCCTGGCCCGGCTGCTGCGGCCGCTGGGAGCCTCGCTGGTGGGGAGCGTGGGCTGGGAAAAGCATCCCCACACAGTGCTGGCCGCAGGCTGGAAAGCTCCCTTGGCAAAAGACTTGCCGCGGCGTGTGGCGCAGCTGCTTGCCGCCTACCGCCGCCGCTTGCAACAGCACAAACGAAGTGCCCGAGGCTGGAAACACTGGCGGCGCCGGTTGCTTCGGCCCCTGTGGCCCAAGGACCGCCGACTACGCCACAAGCACTACTGGGATGCCGCATTTACGTTCCACGTGCGACA
>JALSGI010000474.1 GCA_026982835.1 Planctomycetota bacterium
CGTTGCCGGACAATCGTGCGGGCGTCATCGAACGGTTGCAGCAAGAGAAAGTGATCGTTTGCCAGGGCGAAGATCGGTACCAGGTAACCAACCTGGGAGCCGTCTTGTTTGCCAGGTCGCTTGATGACTTTGACCGGCTCGCTCGGAAAAAGCTGCGAGTCGTTCAGTACCGGGACAAGAACCGCGTGGAAACCCAACGAGAATGGGTTCTGGAAAGCGGATACGCAGTCGGTTTTGCCAATGCCACCTCTTACATTCTGAACTTGTTGCCCCGGAACGAAGAAATCCAGCAAGCCTTTCGCCGAGACGTGCCCATGTTTCCCGAGATCGCCATCCGGGAACTGGTAGCCAACGCACTGATTCACCAGGACTTTTCCATTGGCGGAACCGGTCCCATGGTGGAAATCTTTACCGACCGCATCGAAATCACCAACCCAGGCATCCCGCTGATCGACACGCTCCGCTTCATTGATGAGCCCCCCAGATCAAGAAACGAAGCACTGGCTTCTCTCATGCGGAGGATGAACATCTGCGAAGAACGAGGCAGTGGGGTGGACAAGGTGATCCACCAGGTGGAAATTTTCCAGCTTCCCCCGCCGGAGTTCCTGGTGACCGAAAACCATACCAAGGCCGTCCTGTTTGCCCCGCGGGCGTTGCGGGAAATGGATCGGGAAGCTCGTATTCGGGCATGCTACCAGCACGCCTGTCTGCGTTACGTTTCCAACGAGCCCATGACCAACGCCTCGTTCCGGAAACGCTTGGGGATCGACCAAAAAAACTACGCGGTTGCCTCTCGAATTATTCGGGACACGATCAAGGAGGGGCTCATCCGTGCCGTGGATCCCTACACAAGCAAGCGGTATATGAAGTACGTTCCTTTTTGGGTTTAAGGCCAATCTTTATGTGCTGCTCATGTGACGGACGAGGCGATCCCAGAGGGAAACGAAGACAAAGCGAATGCTGTAACCATTGTAAAAGAAAAGGGTTACGCAAACACAAAAGGGGCGTCGGATATGTGCTTTTCATGTGCAATCGGAGGAGGAACCAGACCATACAAACGTGTGCAGGTGTTTACCAATCTGGGGGATGAACATTTTGTGCTTTTTCCAGAAAGGCCAGGGCCGAGGTACACTCGGAATCACCCTGGACCCTGACGCAAATCATTGTAAAATAACGGGTAAAGTGGAGGGTTCTTCCGTCGGATCAGAGCCTGTTTATGCTTTGTCCCTCGTTGCTTCGGAGAAACGATGCCCAAGCAGAAAGACACTATTGAACTGGAAGGTGTGGTCACGCAAGCACTTGCGAACACCCAATTCCGGGTCAAGATCGAAGGCGGGCACGAGATCCTGGCCTACGTGGGAGGCCGGATGCGCAAGAACTTCATCCGCATCGTGCCAGGGGACAAGGTCCGCGTGGAGCTGTCTCCCTACGATCTGACCAAGGGGCGCATCATCTACCGCGAGCGTTGATCCTCCCGGTTGCTGCTTTCCCGCCTTTGCCGTTCTGAGTCGCTCCCCCCGTTCGACCCGGCCGCTGAGCGTACGCGCCCCAAGTGCCTCCGCACCGGAGAATGCGATTCCACCAGGAGCCACCCGGCGCAGGAGCGAAGCAGCAGAAGCCAGGGCCACCGAGCAGAAAACTCCCGAGGATTTCTACTCCCCGGCCGCCTCCTCGGCCCCGCAAGCCAGCACCAGCGCCGTGCGACAAGCTTGCAAAAACCAGCTTACCCGCAGTCGCTCGGCGGTGGTGTGCTGGTTCAGCTGGCCGCAGCCCAACGAGACGGTGGGCAGGCCCTTGGCCGTGAGCCAGTTGGCGTCCAGCCCGCCGTTGGCCACCGCCCGCTGCGGCTTGCCCCCGACCCGGCGCACGGCCGCTTCGGCGGCCAACACGCAGGGCTGCTGGGGATCGAGGACAAACGCCTCGTAGTCCAATCGCTGGCGGAACTGCACGCGGCCCCGGTGCCCTGCGGCGCTTTGCACCCTCGCGGCCGCTTGCTGGAAGGCCCGGCGGTACTGCTCCACGATGCGCTTGCGGAAATCGGCGTTGTGGCTGCGGGCCTCGGCCCGAACGAGCACCCGGTCGGTGACCACGTTGGTGGCCTGGCCGCCCTGGATCACGCCCACGTTGCTGGTGCCCAGCTGGCCGTCCTTTTCGACCAGACCGTGCCAGCCTTCTTCCACCAACTGGGCGATGGCCAGCGCGGCGATGGCCGTGGCGCTGACGCCCTGCTCGGGAGCCCCGCCGGCGTGGCTGGCCCGGCCGCGCACCTCGATCTCCAGCCGATAGGCGCCGGTGGCCCCCACGGTGAGCTTGGCCGGATCGCCCCCGTCCCAGTTGAACGCCAGCCGAGGCCGCCCCAGGGCGGCAAGCGTGATGTAGCGGGCACCAAACAAGCCCACTTCTTCCTGCACCGGCCAGTAGAACGTAAGCGGCGGATGGGGGAGCCGGTGGGCCTTGAGAGCCAGGGCCACTAGCAGCAGCACGGCCACCCCGGCCCGGTCGTCAGCCCCCAGGGCCGT
>JALSGI010000475.1 GCA_026982835.1 Planctomycetota bacterium
TCCGCACCTGGGCGATCTGCTGCGGATCGCCGCGGACGATCAGGGCGGTGCCGCTGGGATCGGGCACGGCCGTGGGGGCGTTCTGCCCGTCGGCGGCATACAACGATTGCACCAGGCTGGCCGCGGTGAGCGGATTGAGGCCGCCCAAGGGGATCACGGCCACGGAGCTGCCCACGGCCCCGTCCAGCATGCGAATATGCTCGGCAATCTGGCGGTGTTCCTCCTCGGTGCCCCAGATGTGCAGCCGCCGGAAGCGTCCGTCTTCGTTGATCACGTTGTCGGGATGCAGCACGCCGAGGGTCTTGGCCACCTCGCGCGGATCGGCCGAGTGGAGCTGATAGACCCGCAAAAACGGCTCGTTCGCCCCGCGGCGCACGTTCCCCAACACGGTGGTGTTTTGTTCCGGGTTGGGCACGTCGATGGTGCGGATGGCCTGTTCTACCACTTTCATCTCTTTGGCCGGGGCGGTGACCAGCACGGAGTTGGTCCACTCGTCCACGGCCACCGAAACATCGCTGCGGCGCGTGCTGCTGCGGGAGGTGGCGGAAGAGCTGGAACCGCGGGAGCGGAAACCGAAGCGGGCTTCCATCATCCGGCGGAAAAACTCGCCACGGCTGCTGGAAAACCCCCGGGAGCTCTCACTGGCCCCGGCGCTGACGTTGCGAATGCCCGAGTCCAGGTTGAACAATCGCCGCAGCAGCTCGGCGGCCTCCCGGGCCGGGCGATAGCGCAAGGCGAAGGAGCGGAACACTTTATCGTCCGGGCCGGCCTGGGGGGTGGCCCCCTGGATCAGGCTTTGCACCCGCAGCAGGTTGCTGGCGATGTCGGTGACCACCAAGGCAGCCGAGGAACGCAGCGGCACCACTTTGCCCTGCGGCCCCAGCAGCCCACGCACCTCCTCGGCCGTCTTTTCCGGGTCCAGTTCCCCCAGGGGGAGGATCACACTCACTAGCTCGTTCCGCCCGCGGCGCGGCAGCTCGCTAAGCGGCACAGTGGGGACCAGGTTGGGCGGGATGCCGTTTTCCACGCTGAGCACCACCAGGAAATTGTTCCGCCGCACCAGCACATAGCCCCGCTGGAGCAGATAGCCGTTGAGCACGTCGATGGCTTCCTCGGGCGTGTAGCGATTGCGATCAAAGTAGCTGAACACGCCCGGCGGCTCGTCGCGCAGATCGAGGGTCAGTCCCGTCACGTCGGCCAGCAGGCGGAGCACTTCGCTCCAGGGGGCGTTGCGGAAGTTGAACGACACGTAGCGGACGGGCTGGCCGGGGGAAGCACCGGCCGGTCGCCGCTCTTGCCCGGGAGCTTGTTTGTCCGGATCCGGCTTTGGTTCGGGAGTGCCGAACGAAGCCACCGGCTCACTCCCTCCGGCCCCGCTGGGCAGGATCACTTTGCCCGGGCCGCGGCTGGAAGGGGAGGAGGGCTGGGGGCCGGGGGTTGCTGCGGGTGTCCCTTCCGGCAGCGGGCGCAGTTCCACCCGTCGGGGGCGTTCGGGGCGGCGATCCCCTTCACCCTCCGGCAGCGGCTCTCCGAGCATTTGTTCCCACTTGGCCCGCTGCTCCTGAGTGAGCACTTGCAGAATGGCCTGTTCGGTTTGCTGGCGCAGTTGGTCCACCTGCTCGCGCAAGGTCTCGAACCGCTGGCGGCGCTGGTCCCGGGGCAGGTCGCGCAGGCCCTCGAAAAGCTGCCGTTGCTTTTCCTCCAGCTGGTCCAGGTGCTGCTGGATTTTTTGGCGCTGCTCCTGGGAGAGTCCCAGGGACTGGGCCTGCTCCTCGTCGGCCAGTGCCCGGGGGCCGCGCTGCTGCAGCTCCAGCTGCTTGAGTCGCTGGAACTGCTCCGGGGAGAGGATCTTTTGCAGAGCCTCTTCGGCCTTTTTGCGAAGCTCCCCTCGGGCCTTGTCGATTTCGGCCTGGGCGGCTTCCCGCTCCTGGTCGGTTTCGGCGCTGCGCAGGCGGCGGAACAGATCAAACATGCCGAACATTTCCTGCCGCAGCTGCCCTTGCAGCTGGTCGATCTTTTCCTGTTGCTCGGCGGTGAGTTTCAGCTCCTGCTGGACCGACTCGCGGCGCAACAAACTGGTGATTCCCCCGCGGGAGCGGCCCGGGGGCCCAAACCCCCGAAAGCCGAATCCCCGGCCTGGCCGTTCCCGCCGCTGCGCCCAAAGGGGAGAGGTTTCCTGCCACAGGCACAGCACCGCCAGGCCCAACAACAACCATCCCTTGCGGCAAAACATCGTTTTTGCGGTCCCCTGTGTCTGGCTACGAATGCTGGAGAATAAGGGAAAACAAAAGCAAAAATTTCACGGCTCTTTGGCAGGGGCAACGCCGCCTGCTTTCTTTCAGTTTTCTTGGCCACCGGGGAGCTGCCAATGCTGTTTTTGGGTGCCGGTTCGGCCATGGGAGTTCACGCTCCCCCCGGAAGTCGCCAACCCTCATGGGGTTTTCAACTTAAACCCTCGAATAATGAACAAGCGAACACCCCTGGGGGGGGCTATGGGAGAGCCTATCG
>JALSGI010000476.1 GCA_026982835.1 Planctomycetota bacterium
TCCCCAAAAGAAGGCCGACCCGGTGGTGCCCCACAGCATCGCCGTGTTGGAGCGGACCGCAGGCAAGTACCGACTTGACGCCTCGGCCCCCGAAGGCCAGCGGCGGCTGGCTCTGGCTCGCTGGATCGCTTCGGACCGCAATGCTCTCACCTTGCGCGTGTTGGCCAACCGCCTGTGGCACTACCACTTTGGCCGCGGGATCGTGGCCACGCCCAGCGATTTCGGCATGATGGGCGCCCGACCCACCCATCCCAAGCTGCTGGACTGGCTGGCCGTGCAATTGCGCAAAAATGGTTGGCGTCTCAAGCCTTTGCACCGCCTGATCGTGCTTTCGCAAACCTACCGGCAAAGTTCCGCCTACCGGGAAGAGGCCGCCCGGGTGGACGGCACCACCGAGCTTCTGTGGCGCTACCCGCCGCGACGCCTGGCGGCCGAGGAGATCCGCGACACGATGCTGGCCGCATCCGGGGTGCTGGACCGGCGGATGGGCGGCCCGGGCTTTCGCCTCTACCGCTACTTGCAGGACAACGTGGCCACCTATGTGCCACTGGATCGCCCGGGGCCGGAGACGTACCGCCGGGCGGTATATCACCAGAACGCCCGCGCCGCCAGGGTGGACGTGCTGAGCGACTTTGACTGCCCCGACCCGGCCTTTGCCGCCCCCCGGCGCGCCCAGACCACCAGCCCCTTGCAAGCCCTGACGATGATGAACCACCACTTTGTGCTGGACCTGGCCGAGCACTGGGCCAGGCGGCTGAAGCGGGAAGCCGGTGCGGAGCCAGCGGCCCAGGTCCGCCGGGCGTTTCTGCTGCTTCTGGCCCGGGATCCGGACCAACCAGAGCTGCAACAGGCCGTGCGGCTGGTGGAGCAATACGGCCTGCGGGCGTTTTGCCGGGCGATGTTCAACAGCAACGAGATGATTTACCTGGATTGAGATGCGGCCTGCGGCGTGCGCCCGGCGGCTTGCGTTCCGTGCTTTCGCACCGTGGATCGGTGCCCCGGCCAGTAAGCCGAAGGAGAACAACGCCCATGCCCAGCTACCGCTTCAGCCTGATCGTCCCCCTGCCGGCAGTGAATCACGAGCAGATTTTGGACATGACCGATACGCTGGGCCAGGCCGGCTGCACCGATGCATCGATCCGTGGGCACGAGGAAGGCGTGGAGTTGCTGTTCCAACGCAGCGCCGACTCGCTCCAGGAGGCCATCGCCTCGGCCATTGCCGACGTGGAACGAACCGGTTACCCGGTTTCCCGAGTCGAAATGCAGCGCGAAGCCATTCCCGGATAAGCAGAGGTTGAAGGCTTGAGGGCTTGGAAGGAGCTGGAGCCCCGCACGTCAGTGCGGGGAGAATTGACTTGCGGCGTGCGCCCGGCGCTGTTGCGCAGGAGCTTCCGCTCCAGTGCAAGAAAACAGATCACGGCGAGCCGGGAGCGTAAGCTCCCGGAGGCTAAAACATACGCATACATTCAAACGACCGCATGCTGACGATGCATCCCGCCGAAAATACACAAACTGGTATGCCGAACAATACAATACGCCGACCCTTACAATTGATTCCCAAAGGAGCTGTACCCATGCCCCAAGAGCTCCATCCTGCCGCCCGTTGCATGGCCCAGGTGCTCTCCCGGCGCGGTTTCCTGGGCGATATGTTCACCGGCCTGGCCGGCATTGGGCTTTTGGACCTACTGGCCCGTGAAGTGCCCGCAGCCGAGTGGGTACCGGGGCAAGGGATGCCTCACTTTCCGGCCAAAGCGAAGCGGGTATTGCAGATTTTCTGCCCCGGGGCGGCCTCGCACATGGACCTGTGGGACTACAAGCCGGAGCTTTATCGCCGTGACGGGCAGCCGCTTCCGGGCGAGAAGAACCTGGTTTCCTTCCAAGGCAAAAACGGCCCGTTGATGGCCCCGCCGTGGCCCTTCAAGCCGGCCGGGGAGTGCGGCAAGTACATCTCTTCCATGCTGCCGCATCTGGCCCAGCACGTGGACGATATTGCCTTTATCCACTCCATGACCAGCAAGAGCAACACGCACGGCCCAGGCTGCGTGTTCATGAACACCGGCCAGACGGCCGAGGGGTTCCCCAGTGCCGGGGCCTGGGTCAGCTACGCCCTGGGCAGCGAGAACCGCAACCTGCCCACTTACGTGGCCATTCCCGACATCCGCGGCGAGCCGCCCAACGGGAAGGCCAACTGGTCGGCTGGTTTCTTGCCGGCCAAGCACCAGGGGATCGTCATGGCGGCCCACCAGCCGGTGCGGAACCTGGCCACGCCGGAGAGTATTTCCATCGAGGAGGAGCAGGCCACGCGGCGGTTTTTGAATTTCCTCAACCGTAAGCATCTCCAGCGGCGGCCCGGCAACTCGGAGCTTCAGGCCCGCGTGGCCGCCTACGAGTTGGCCGCCCGCATGCAGCTTTCGGCCCCCGAGGTGGCCAACCTGGCCGCCGAGCCCGCCTCGGTCCATAAGCTCTACGGCACCGAAGACCCCAACCGGCTCAAGGCCGGCTAC
>JALSGI010000477.1 GCA_026982835.1 Planctomycetota bacterium
GTTCTGCTTCCATTACTTCATCCGCAATGCCACGGCGGAAGACTCCGCACGGCTGGAGCAGCTGATGTCGCTGATGAAAGCGATCTTTCTGGACATTGGGCTGACGCTGGAGGCGTATTTCCAGCAGACCACCCGCCACCTGCACCAGGCGCTGGAGATGTACTGGACCGCCAACCGGGAGCTGCGTCAGTTCGCCCAGCTGACCTCCCACGATCTGAAGACCCCGCTGGCCACGGTGGCCAACCTGTGCGAGGAGGTGCTGGACGAGTTCGGGGAGGAGATTCCCGGGGAGGCCCGCCGCCTGATCGCCAAGGCCCAGGATCGCGTCTTCCAGATGAGCCGGATGATCGACGAGCTGCTGGCCCACTCCCTCTCCCTGGGAGAAGGTCCCAGCGAGGCCCTGGAAGAGGAGGTCGATACGGGCCAGGTGGTCCGGGAAGTGCTCGACCGCCTGGAGGGCGAAATCCAGGCCCGCGGCGTCCAGGTGGAACTGCCCCAACAGTGGCCACGCGTGCTGGGCGATCCCGTGGCGCTGAAAGAGGCACTTTACAATTTGCTCTCCAACGCCACCAAGTACTCCGATCCGGAGGCGGCCCGGGTGCAGGTGCGCATCTTCCGCCGCGACGCCTACTGGGTGCTGGCCATCCGGGACAACGGACCCGGCATCCGCCCCGAAGACATGCCCCGGCTGTTCACCCCCTTTGTGCGGCTGCGCAGCCAATCCTCGGTGCCCGGCTCGGGACTGGGGCTGTATTTTGCCCGGCGGCTGGTCGAGCAGCAGGGGGGGCGGATTTGGGCCGAGAGCACCCCGGGCCAGGGAACCACCTTCTACGTGCAACTGCGCAGCACCGAGGTGCCGGAACCGCCGGTGCGATCCTCGGCGTAGGGGGAAGCGGATTCCCGGGGCGTTAGAGCTTGGGCAACTTGACGTTCTTGCCGCGGCGAGGGTCGTCCCAATCCTGCATCAGGTGGATGCCGAAACCGC
The DNA here is from genome assembly GCA_026982835.1 of Planctomycetota bacterium. Classification (GTDB taxonomy): domain Bacteria; phylum Planctomycetota; class Planctomycetia; order Pirellulales; family S012-138; genus S012-138. The sequence continues at coordinate 986 of JALSGI010000477.1, forward strand.
GCCGCAGCTCCCACTGAGCTCGGGCGGCCCAGGGGGTCCCCTCGTGTTCCCGGATCACCGCCTGCAGCGCCTCCCGCGCCCGGCGAATCTCGCTGGCGGTCTTCTCCCCGGTGATCGTCTTGGCCCGAGTGCGGATGTCCCAGAAGGTAACGGTCAGTTGGGGACGTGGTGGTTTGATCCGGGGCTGCTTGGGATTCTTCATGAAGTACTCCAGGTACGCCCCGTACTCGTACAGCCGCACGCGGTAGGCCAGCAGTTGGGCGTAGATCAGGTCGTAGTTGGCCTGCCAGCGGGGGTCGGTCTCCCGTTCCCGCTCCTGTTTGGCTTCTTCCAGGGCCTTGATCGCCGCGCTGTAGTACTTGATGCCCATGACCGACTTGGCGATTTCGCGTTGGGCCTGGCGGCGGAACTCCTGGGGATTGATCGAAAAATGGTCCCGCAGATTGATGTATTTTGCCTTGTTCGGATCGTAGGGGTTCAGGTCGTTGATCACCTTCCAAATGACGCTGCGCAGCCGGGACTGGTTGCGTTGGGCCAGATACTCGTCGCGCCGGCCCAGGAAAGGCATGTAGGGCCGGATGCGCGACAGGGCATACTTGCGATCGTCCCGGTGGACCAGGTTCACCTCGGGGCTGGGGAGCATGAAGAACACCCCGCCGGTTTTCCAGGCCAGCCGGGCCTGCTCGTAGGGGCCGAACCCGCTGGGGTGGGCATCATAGCGGCGCCACAGCCCGTTGGTTTGCAACTGTTCCACGAACGCCGTTTCCGGCCCGCGGTTGACCCGCAGCCAGTACACGATGCCCGTCCTGGGATCGGTCCAGCGGAAGTGGGCATAGGGGTAGCCGAACACCGCCTCGCGGCCCAGCACGTAAATGCGGCACTTGGCCTGTTGGGCCTCCTGCAAGGTGGGCTCCAGCAGCGAGGCGTTCCCCTGGGGGTCGCCGGATTCGTCGGTGACCAGGATCAGGGCCATCTGCCGCTTGCGCTTGGCGAAGCGGCGGAAATAACGGATGGTCCGCCCGATGCTCAGGCACATCTTCTCCTCCCCGGAGTTGTCGATCGGCACCTGGTCGAACCATTGCTGGATCTGCTTGATGTCCGAGGAAGGGCGCCGGGAGTGAAAGTGCAACTGGCTCCCGTAGCTGGCCACGGCAGTCAGCAGGGCATCCCCCTTGGTGGCCCCGGTGAGCCCCAGCTCCTGGTACACCCGGTGGATCTTGTTGCGGATCTCCTGCTGGTCGTCCTTCATGCTTTCCGATTCATCCAGCAGCCACACCACCAGCACCGGCCCTTTGCTGAGCATGAGCAGGATTTCCTTCGTAAGCCGGTCCATGGCCTCGTCGATATTGTCCACCACCGACTGGGGATCCCCCGGCGCCTCTTCCGACACGTCCAGGCCGAAGGTTCCGGCGGCCATGGTGGCCACGTTCAGCGGGCCGATCCGCGGCCCTTGGATGTTCGGGTTTAGCGTGGAAGGATCCATCTTCACCTGGGGAGCGGCTCCGGTGATCGGAGCGCTGTGCGAAGCCTGGGCGCTGGTCGATTGGCTCAAAGCGCCCCGGGGAGCGATGCTCATGGCCGGGGTCTGCCGTTGGTCGAGCAGTTGGGTGAGGAACTCCTGGGGCCGCTCGGCCACAGCCACCATTTGCGGCATCTGGAACACCGGCAGGGCCACATACCACAAGGCCAGCACGATCAACAGCACCATGTGCACAATCAGCGACACACTCCAGGAAGAGAGCGCGTAGAACCAGCTCCGCCAGGTGGAGCGAGGAGAGGGTTCGGCGGCCAGTTGCTTCAGTTCGGCCGGAGCCGCCGGATCGTTGGCAGCCCCCCGGCGTTTTTGCCGCCCGGGGACGGCCCGAACTGCCTTCCCCTGGGCCGGAACCGCCTGCTTGGCCTTGGAGGGTTGGGACTTGACCGTGGAATCGCTCATCGCCTTGCTCCTTCCCAATCCGGCCCGCCTCAAAAAGCCCCGTCAGGTTATTCGCACGGGAGAACAGACTTCATTCCCCAGGACCCAAAACCCCGCGACCCCCTCTCCCTCTTTTGTACGGAAAAAAGGGGCTCAAAGCAAGTTTCGGCACGGGAGCAACACTCCCCGGGCTGAAGCCCGAGGCTTGCCGGGGAAGAAGAAACGCAAACAACGAACCCCACCGCATGCTCACCCGCGCGGTCCCGCCGGAAAAGATAAGGCCACGGCCCCTGTTGCCATGGTGCAAAAGGGGTCAGCTCACGCTACGATAAGGGCCTGCGAGCCAAAGCACCAACAGCTCGTCTCATGCTCAAGCAAAAGGTACGCCTGCAATGAACCCTTGCCCCCGTGTCTGCTGCACTCGGCCAGCCGTGCTCCCGGCAGCCTGGCTTGCCGGGTGGCTGCTGGCTGCTGCGCCTGTTGCGGCCCAGCAGCCCTCGGCGTGGAAACCCGCCCCGGGGCCGCTTCTGACCCCCTGGGGCGAAAAACTCACCCCGAAAAACGCCTGGCCGGAATACCCCCGGCCGCAGATGAAACGCAGCAGGTGGACCAACCTCAACGGGCTGTGGGAGCTGGCCATCACCCCCCGGGAAGCCGAGCAACCCAAGGTGTTCCCTGAAAAAATCCTGGTTCCCTTTCCGGTGGAGTCGCGGCTCTCGGGCGTGAAAAAGGCCGTCTTGCCCCAGCAGGTGCTTTGGTATCGCCGCCGGGTGAAGCTGGCCCCGCCGCCGGGGGGCAAACGGGTGCTGTTGCACTTCGGCGCCGTGGACTGGGAAGCGCAAGTGTGGGTCAACGGCCGCCAGGTGGGCACACACCGGGGCGGATACGACCCGTTCTGGTTCGACATCACCGAGGCGCTTCGCCCGGGGGGCAAGCAGCAGATCGTGGTGCGTGTGTGGGATCCCACCGACCAGGGCTACCAGCCCCGGGGCAAGCAGGTGCTTCGGCCCCAGGGCATCTGGTACACGGCCGTAAGCGGCATCTGGCAAACTGTGTGGCTGGAGGTGGTGCCGCGGCACTTTATCCGCCGGCTGAAGATCGTCCCCCGCACTGTCCAAGCAGGCCGGGAAAGCCAGGTGGACGTTACCGTACAAGTGCAAGGCACCAAGAGCGGCAAGGTGCATCTCCGCGTCCGGGCCGAAGGCGAGCTGGTTTCCACCGCCACGGGGCCTGCGAGCGTGCCGCTGCCGGTCGTCGTGCCCAGGGGGCGGCTGTGGACGCCGGAGGATCCGTTCCTTTACCAGATGGAAGTTCGCTACTTCGACTCCCGCGGACGGCTGCAAGATCGCGTGCAAAGCTACTTCGCCCTGCGAACCGTGCAGCTGGTCCGCGACGCCCAAGGCCGCCTGCGGCTGGGACTCAACGGCCGTGTGGTATTCCAGTACGGCCCGCTGGACCAGGGCTGGTGGCCCGATGGACTCTACACCCCGCCCAGCGACCAGGCCATGCTGCACGACCTGCAAACCGTGAAGCGGCTGGGCATGAACATGATCCGCAAACACGTGAAGGTGGAGCCGGCCCGGTGGTACTACCATTGCGACCGCCTGGGCATCCTCGTCTGGCAAGATATGCCCAACGGGGATCGCCACATCGGCCCCAAGGACCCGGACCTGGAACGCACTCCCGAATCGGCCGAAAACTACCGCCGCGAGCTGCAGGCCATGATCGACTCTCTGCACAACCACCCCTCGGTGGTGCTGTGGGTGCCGTTCAACGAGGGCTGGGGGCAGTTCGACACGGCCGGAGTAACCGATTGGCTCAAGCGGTACGATCCCACCCGGCTGGTCATCTCCGCCAGCGGCTGGACTGATCGCGGCACGGGCGATGCCCACGACATCCACCGCTATCCCGGTCCGGCCATGCCGCCGCTGGAGCCGCGTCGGGCCGCCGTGCTGGGGGAGTTCGGCGGGCTGGGGCTCCCCTTGAAGGGGCACCTGTGGTGGAACAAACGCAACTGGGGCTATCGCACCTTTCGCACCCGGGAAGAGCTGCAAGCCAACTACGACCAGCTGATGCAAAAGCTCCTCCCCCTGGTGGAAAAAGGGCTGGCCGCAGCCGTCTATACCCAACTGACCGACGTCGAGGGGGAAGTCAACGGTCTGATGACCTACGACCGCCGCGTGCTCAAGTTCGACCCCCGGCGGCTCCGCCGCTGGCACGAAAAACTCTACCAGGCCGCGGGACGCTAGGAGCCGGGCGTGGTACAATGATAACTGCCTTTCCCCCCGCCCTGAGAAATCCGAGGAACTGCGGATGAGCCAATCCCTCTACGACCTCCTGGAACAGCAAGCCCAAGAGCACGGCCCCGAAGCGGCCGTGGAGCTGCTGATCGATCAGCTTCGCCGGGAAAAGCGGTTCCATGAACTGTTCGATGCCCTGCTGATCCGCAGCCGCATGCGGTTCTCCTTGCCGGTGATCCTCACCCGCAGCCTCGACGACCTGGAGGAGCCGCTGCGCAGCCAGGTGGAAGAGGCCTACCTGGAAGCCTGCCGTGAAGTGGGGCTGGGATTGCTCGAACAAGGGCGCCTGCGCGAAGCCTGGACTTACCTCCGTCCCCCCGGCGAGGTGGAACCAGTGGCCCAGGCCCTGCGCAGCATCGAAGTGACCGAAGACAACCTGGACGAGCTGATCGAAGTGGCCGTGCACGAGGGGGTGTGTCCCGAGCGGGGCTTCCAGCTGGTGCTGGAACATTACGGCATCTGCAACGCCATCACGCTCTACGACGCCCAAATGCACTTTCGCCCCCGGGAGCAGCAGCAGGCGGTGGCCGCCCTGCTGTTGCGCCACCTGCACCCGGAGCTGGTGGAGAACGTGCGGGCCGACATCGCCCGGCGCGAACCCGATCCGCCGCCAGAAGGCTCCACGCTGGAGGAACTGGTCGCCGACCGCCCCTGGCTGTTTGAAGACGATGCCTATCACATCGACACCTCGCACCTGCACTCGGTGGTCCGCTTCGCCCGCGTGCTCCTGCGGCCCGAGGAACTCCGCCTGGCGGCCGACCTGTGCGCTTACGGCAAGCACCTGGGTCCGCAGTTTCAGTTCCAGAACGAGGAGCCCTTTGCCGGCGGATATGCCGACTTCGAGCGGTTTTTCCGGGCGCAGTTGGGCCAGGGGGTGGAAGAGGCGCTGGAGTTCTTCGCCGCCAAGGCCCGCTCACTTGCCCAGGAAGAACACGGCACGGCCCCGGCCGAAGTCTATGTGGAGCTTTTGTGCCGCCTGGGCCGCTGGGAGGAAGCCCTGGAAGCGGCCGCGGAGCTGATCCCCCCCGGAGCCCACACCACCGGCTTTGCCCCCAGCCTGTTGGAGCTGGCCGCACGCAGCGGCCGGTACGATCGCTTGAAGGAGATTTCCCGGTGCCGGGACGACCTGTTGGGCTTCGTGGCCGGACTGCTGGAAGACCGCTTGCAGCAGGCAGCCAGGTCCTGAGGAGGACGGAGGGCGTGGAGGCTTGGAGGCTTGGGGGGATGGCGAGCCGCGCACCGTGAGCCCGCGGAGGAGCGTGCGCACGTCAGTGCGAGGCGGTCTTGGGTCTTGCGGAGCAAGAGCCCCGCACGTCAGTGCGGGGAGAACAGCGAATCGGCTTGCGCCGTGCGGCTTGCGGCGGTGCTTCCGCACCAGACAAAAACAAACGTTTACTCTTGCAAACGGCGAGCCGCCGGCGTAAGCCGGCGGTTGGCACGCACCAACGACCACTTGAAAAACCGCGTGCTGGCGCACGCGGCTCGCCAGCATGTAAACACACCACCGGCGAGCCGCCAGCTTCTCAGCTGGCGGAGGAGAATAACCAAAAGCGCTTATTCGGCTCTCCGGGCGGCTAAAGCCGGGTACGTGTTTAGCGTGCCAGCATAAGACGAAGCGCCCCCAGAGCAAAAGCAAGCCGAAGGCTTGCCAGCCTGGTAGCCGGTGGTCGTAGCGAAGCGGAGACCACCGGACCGCGGCGGCCTTTCTCTCACCCAGCACCCCGGCAGGGGTGCCAGAAACCAACGGACCATTCCTTCATCTCCTTCATCTGGCATCCCTTCGGGATGCTCAAGGACGCCGACTCGTGCACCAAACCGGTCAGCCGCTGACGTCAGTCGGCGGAGGACGGCAGGGCCGTCGGCCACTGGGAGCTACCGCTCCGATACAAGAAAAACCAACAACAGCGAGCCGGGAGCGTAAGCTCCCGGAGGCGGCGGGGCCCTGGTATCTCGGTTCCCTCCAGCTCTTGCTGCTTCCCCCTCATCCCCGCAAGCCCTCGTCCCTCCAGCCCCTGCGGCCCCAGTTCGGGTCGTCGATCCTCTGCTGGCTTTGCCAGGGTGGGTGGGGCTGATCCCAGCTGGTCTCTTCCCAGGAATCGGCCCGGCTCCAGGAGTCTTCCTCCTCGTAGGGCTCGCCCTCGTATTCGTATTCTTCCTCCTCGGAGAGTTCGTAGTGGTCCCAATCCCCAAGGAGCAGCTCTTCCTGCTCGATCTGGTCGTGTTCCCATGGCGACGGTTGCAGAGCCAGGGGCAGTTCCGGCTCAAGTTGCGGTCTGCGCCAGTACTGGTACAGTTCCCAGATGCTCAGAACCGTGGCGATCAGCTTGAACGCACTTTGGAACGTCACCCCCACAAGGAGCATTCCCACCACAAGCAGGAGCAATAGCAGCGAGAACAGCACGATCAAGCCCCAGGCCGGCCACCGCCAGCCCAGCCACAACAGGGCCGAAAACAAGAACATCGGCACGGTGACGACCAGCAGCGGCCACAGCAGCGGCACCTGCAGGACCAGCCACGTTCCGGTAGCCCCGCCGATCATCCAGATGATACTCCAGAACTCCAATCCCCGGGGGCGCTGGATGCGCACCTTCTTGCTCCCACCCTGCTTAAAGGACTCGGTCGAACCGTTGCCCACTCCAGCCGCTTTGGTCGTTGGGCAAACCGGTTTTATTCTGGTCCGGGAAGGGAACCCTTGTAAAGGATTTTGACCGCAGCGGGCGTGCCCCCGGCTGCCATCTCACCAGGCACAAACCAGCAGGGGTATCCGGCGCCTCCTCGTTTTTCTTGCCCCTGGGGCACAACTGGCCAAGGGAAGATTTGCCCTGCGGCCCGGAAGCGAATAAGGTAGCAGGAGCCGGGTTTTTGTTTGCAACAGGAAAGAGTGTGCCGTCCATGCCGCTGGATCGTCGGGCGTTTATTCGCGGTTCGGCCCTTACGTTGGGAGGCGCCTTGTCGTTGCGGCGGTTGCCGCGGGCCGGGGCGGCCCAGCCGACAATCTGGGACCGCCGCAGTTTGCAGCGCCTGCGCATCTGGGACCTCCACGGCCACCTGACCGGAGTGGGCGGCACGGCCGCGGAGCGGATCCGCTGGATCCTCCGCTACGCCCGGCGACTGGGGATCGAGCGGGTGGTGTTTTTCATGGGCCTGCGGTTCCGCCGCAATCCTGCCCCGCGGGAGTTTCGCCGCGACAACGACGACCTGATGCGCGCCCTGGAGGCGGCCGGCGAGCACGCCCTGGGCTTTGTGTACCTGAATCCCAACTATCCCGAGGAAAGCCTCCAGGAGCTGGACCGCTGCGTGCGCAACGGCCCTCTGGTAGGCGTGAAGCTGTGGGTGGCGGCTCGGGCCACCGCGGCGGGGGTGCTGGCCATCGTCCGCCGGGCCGCGGAACTCCGGGTGCCCGTGTATCAACACACTTGGTACAAGACCACCGGCAACCTGCCCGGGGAAAGCACCCCCGAGGATGCGGCTCGCCTAGCCGCCGCCTGCCCGGGGGCGAAGATCATCGCCGGGCACACCGGCGGGCAGTGGGAGCTTGGCATTCGGGCCATTCGCCGCCGGGGGAATCTCTGGGCCGGGCTGGGCGGAAGCGACCCCACGGCCGGCATGGTCGAAATGGCCGTGCGGGAACTGGGAGCCGCCCGGGTGCTCTACGGGAGCGATTGCCCGGGCCGCAGCTTTGCTTCCCAGTTGGCCAAAGTGCTCGGGGCCGAGATTGCCCCCGTGGAAAAACGACTTATCTTAGGGGCCAACCTGCGCCGGTTGCTCACTGCCGCTCTTGCCGCCAAAGGAATCCCTGTCCAGCCATGATCGTCGATGTGAACGTGCACCTGGGACGCTGGCCGTTTCGCTATCTGCGACACGACGACCCGGCGAGGATGGCCAAAAAGTTACGCTCCAGCGGCGTGGGCCAGGCCTGGGCAGGCAACTTCGACGCCCTGCTGCACGTGGACCTGGATGCGGTGAACCACAACACCGCCCTGTGGTGTCGCCGTTGGGGCGGGGGGCTGCTGGTGCCCTTGGGCTCGGTCAATCCGCGACTGCCCGACTGGCAAACCACACTCCTGCGTTGTGTCCAGCGGCACAAGATGCCGGGCCTGCGGCTCTATCCCGGCTACCACGGCTACCAGCTGGACGATCCGGCCGTGGGGGAACTTTTCCGCCTGGCCCAGCAGCATCGCTTGCTGCTCCAGGTGGCCGTGCGGCTGGAAGACCCCAGGACCCAGCACCCGCTGCTTCAGGTGCCGGATGTGAACCTGGCCCCGCTGCAAGGGCTGCTCAAGGCGTTTCCCCGGGTGCCGGTGGTGCTGTTGGGGGCGCTGCGCAGCGTCTCGACCCGGGAGCTAGAGGCGATGATGGACTGGGGCCCCTTGTATGTGGAAATCTCCATGCTCGAAGGCACCGCGGGAGTGCAGCGATTGCTTCAGCGGGTGCCTCGGCAGCGGGTGCTTTTCGGCTCGCACATGCCGCTTTTCGTGCTCGAATCGGCCCTGCTGAAGCTGATGGAGTCGGAGCTTTCCCAGGAGGAGCAGGAAGCCATCCGGCATCGCAACGCCCAGGTGCTGCTGTCGGGGAAAAAGCCTTCTTGACGCGACGCAAGCGGCCTGGAGAGTTGGGGGCCTGGGGCGAGCCGTCGGCCTCAGCCAGCGGCTCGCCGATTGCAAGAGTAAACGTTTGTTCTTGCCCGGTGCGGAAGCACTACCCCCAAGCGGCTCTGGACAAGCCGGACTCTTTGGCGTAAGCTGCAAGTTCCCAAGTTCGTGCGACAATTCCCCAAATACAATTGTTAGCGGTAAAACCATGAGCGCCACTTATGCTATCATTGCCGACGGAGGGCGGCAGTACCGTGTGGAACCTGGCCAGCAACTGGAGGTGGACCTGCGCTGCGAGGCCAAGCGGGGCCAGCAGATCCACTTCGACCAGGTGGTGGCCCTGCGCGACGAGAACGGGTTGCAACTGGGCCGCCCCACCCTGGAAGGCGTGCGCGTGGTGGCCGAAGTGCTGGGGCCGGTACGCGGCGAGAAGATCGTGGTGCAAAAGTTTAAACGCCGCAAAAACTACCGCCGCAAGCAAGGCCACCGGCAGTGGTTCACCCAGGTGGTGATCCGCAGCATCGAGCAGGCCTGAGCCTAAGCGGCAACCTGGAAACACGAGCAGCTAGAGGCCCACGGGGAGTATCGCCGGGTCAAAGCCCGCTGCGGGCTTGTGACCCGGTGTTTTTTGTACGATTTGTACGATTCGGCTTTGGCCAGATGCATTGTGAAGTATGCGGTTTTTCACAAAACGGCAGCGGATGGCGCTTTGTCTTGGCAACCGGAAGCTGACGTTCCCGGTGAGGACAAGAAAGCGGCGCATGATTGCCGTGCTCTCCGTGGGCTTACGCCCACGGCTCGCGGCTGCAAAAACCAGCGTCAGCGGCAAGACAACCGCGTGCTGACGCACGCAGCTGGCCGGAGAAGCATCGACTCGTTTTTGCTCTGCAAATGCTCCGTCTTGTGCTGGCACGCTAAACACGTACCATCCCTCCAAGCCCCCAAGCCTCCATCCCCCCGATGCGGAAGCTCCTTCCGCAAGCCGCAAGCCGCAGGACACACGCCGCTTTTGGCACTTTGCCTTGCAGCGGCTCTTTGAGGGTTCTAGAGTAACAATCTGGCCCCCGGGGCCAAAGACAAGTGGGAAGCAGTTCCGTTTGTGGAAACCGCCCTCCCCTTCCCGGCCCGTTTTCCCCACCGGCTGGGGCCAGCAGAGCGTGTTTGCTTGCTAGGCCACCCCCGCCTGGGTCGTTCCCCCCCCATTGTCACAGAGGAGACGCACCGTGTGGAACCCAAATGCCCGATCGACTCCGGTTGATCCTGCCCGCGTGTTGATTTCTGGACTGGCACTGCTTGGGCTGTTGGCCCTGGCCCCGGCGGCGGCCCTGGCCGACGACTGGCCCGACTGGCGAGGGCCCAACCGCGATGGGCTCTGCAAGGAGACCGGCCTTCTGGATCGCTGGCCCGAAGAAGGACCGCCGCTACAGTGGCACGTCACGGGCCTGGGCCGTGGCTTCAGCACGGTGGCGGTTTCCCAAGGGCGGGTGTTTACGACCGGAAAACGCAGCGACGGGGTCTATCTGGTGGCCCTGGACGAGACCACCGGGCGCAAACTTTGGGAGCAGCGATTCGCCACCCAAGGAGGAGCCAACTCCACCCCGGTGGTGGACGGGGATCGGGTCTATGCCCTGGCCACCCAGGGGGATTTGGTCTGCTGCTCGGTCCGGGACGGTCGCGTGCTGTGGCAGAAGAGTTTTCCAGGGGATTTCGGCGGGAAGATGATGTCCGGCTGGGGCTATTCGGAAACGCCGCTGGTGGACGGGGAGAAACTGGTCTGCACCCCCGGCGGTCCCCAGGCCGGCATGGTCGCCCTGGATAAGCTCACCGGCCAGGTGATCTGGCGGAGCCGGATTCCCGGCGGGGGGAAACGGGGGCGCGACGGGGCCGGGTACAGCTCCATCGTCATTTCCCACGGCGCGGGGGTCAAGCAATACGTGCAGCTGATGGGCCGCGGTGTGGCGGGCGTGCGGGCCAGCGACGGCCACTTCCTCTGGGGCTATAACCGCGTGGCCAACGGCACGGCCAACATCCCCACACCCATCGTCGCTGGCGATTACGTGTTCTGCTCCTCCGGCTATGGCACCGGGGCGGCCTTGCTCCGACTGCGAAGAGTGGGGCGGGAAGGGGTCCGGGCCGAGGAAGTGTACTTCCTCCCGGCCAAGACCTTTCAGAACCACCACGGGGGGATGGTTCTCGTGGGCCGGTATCTGTATGCCGGGCACGGGCACAACCAGGGATTCCCCATCTGCCTGGACCTGCGCACCGGACGCCGCATGTGGTTTGCCGGCCGGGGACCGGGATCGGGATCGGCCGCCGTGCTCTATGCCGACGGGCACCTGTACTTCAAGTACCAAAACGGCGTCATCGCCCTGATCGAAGCCAATCCCCGACGCTATCGGCTCAAAAGCCACTTCCGCATGCCCACCAAGGACAACCGCAACTGGGCCCACCCGGTGATCGCCAACGGGCGGCTGTACCTGCGTTCCCTGGGCGAGCTGTTCTGCCACGATGTGCGCAAGCAGTAGCTTCGCGCCGGCCGCTGGCCCCCGGTTGATTTACTGCCCCGGCCGGGGGAAACTCGGGGGGTAGGATCGCTTGACTCCTTCCCTGCCTCCTACCCCCAATCCCTTTATGAGTTCCGCCCAACCGGTTCCCGACGCCCGCGGCCGCTTCGGTCCCTTCGGGGGCCGCTACGTGCCCGAGACACTCACCTACGCCCTGGACCAACTGGCCCAAGAGTACGAAAAAGCCCTGGCCGATCCCGGCTTTCTGCACGAGCTGGACGAGCTGCTGCGGCACTACGTGGGCCGGCCTTCCCCGCTGTACCACGCCCGGCGGCTCTCCCGGCAAGTGGGCGGAGCCCAAATCTGGCTCAAGCGCGAAGACCTGAACCACACCGGCGCCCACAAGATCAACAACACGCTGGGCCAGGCGTTGCTTACGGTGCGGATGGGCAAACGCCGCGTGATCGCCGAAACCGGCGCCGGCCAGCACGGCGTGGCCACGGCCACGGCCTGCGCCCTGCTGGGGCTGGAGTGCGTGATCTATATGGGCCAGGAGGACATTCGCCGCCAGCGGCCCAACGTGTTCAACATGCAACTGCTGGGAGCCGAGGTGCGCCCCGTGACCAGCGGCTCGCAGACGCTGCGCGATGCGATCAACGAGGCGCTGCGCGACTGGATGAGCTCGGTGGAAAGCACGCATTACATCCTCGGCTCGGTGGTGGGGCCGCACCCGTTCCCACGGATCGTGCGCGATTTCCAGTCGGTCATCGGCCGGGAAACCATCCGCCAGTGCCAGCAGCAGTTGGGCCGCTTGCCCGAGGTGGTGGTGGCCTGCGTGGGTGGGGGAAGCAACGCCGCGGGGATGTTCTACCCCCTGGTGCCGCACGAAGAGGTGCGCCTGGTGGGCGTGGAGGCCGGCGGGTGCGGCCCTCGGCCCGGGGAACACGCCGCCCCACTGTCTTTCGGCGCCCCGGGCGTGCTGCACGGCAGCTTCAGCTACGTGATGCAGGACGAAGACGGGCAAACTTGCGCGGTGCATTCCATCTCGGCCGGGCTGGACTATCCCGGCGTGGGCCCCGAGCACAGCTACTGGAAGGAGACGGGCCGCGTGCACTACACGCACTGCTCGGACCAGCAGGCGCTTGAGGCCTTCGACCTGCTGGCCCGCTGCGAGGGAATCCTCCCCGCCCTGGAAAGCTCGCACGCCGTGGCCAAGGCGTGCGAGCTGGCCCGGCAAATGTCCCCCAGGGAGGCCGTGGTGGTGTGTCTTTCAGGCCGGGGGGACAAGGACGCCCACGAAATCGCCCGGCTTCGCGGGGTAAGCTGGTAATCGAAGTTTCTGCTCTTGAACCCTCTGGAAGGTCCACGCCTGCCATGTCCGCCGTCGATGCCGCCTTTGCTCGCCTCCGGGAACAAGGACACAAGGCCCTGGTCCCCTTCGTCACGGCCGGCGATCCCGATCTGGAGTTCACCGAGCAGGTGCTTCAGGTGCTGGATCGGGCCGGGGCCGGGGTGATCGAGCTGGGCGTGCCCTACAGCGACCCGATCGCCGACGGGCCGGTGATCCAAAGCTCCTACACCCGGGCACTGGGCCGGGGGATCAAGCTGGAGCAGATTCTGGAAATGCTGGCCCGGGTCACTCCGCGGCTTCAGGCCCCCGTGGTGCTGATGGTCAGCTACGCCATCGTTTACCGGCACGGATTGGAGGAGTTCGTGGCCCAGGCCCAACAGGCTGGCGTGGCCGGGGCCATCGTGCCGGACTTGCTGGTGGAGGAGTCCGAGCCGCTGCGGCGGGTGTGCCAGGCGCGGGATTTTTCCTTGGTGCAACTGGTCACCCCCACCACCGAGCCGGAGCGGGCCAGGCGCATCGCCCAGGCCAGCACGGGGTTTTTGTACTATGTTTCGGTCACGGGGATCACCGGCGAACGCCAGCGGTTGCCCGAAGAGCTCACCCGCCAGGTGGCCGCGTTGCGGGAACACAGCCCGGTGCCGGTGTGCGTGGGCTTTGGCATCTCGGCCCCCGAGCACGTGCGGCTGTTGGCCCCGGTGGCCGACGGAGTGATCGTCGGCTCGGCCATCGTGCGGCGCATTTCCCAGCTGGGGCAGCGTCCCCCCGGGGAAGTTTTGCAGGAGGTGGAGGCGTTTGTAAAATCGCTGGCAGAACCGCTACAAGGCCCAACCGCTGGATAGCACGCACGCGGGCAAAATGGCGAGCCGCCGGCGTGAGCCGGCGGTTGGCGAGCCGGAAGCGTCAGCTCCCGGAGGAGCCCCGCACGTTAGTGCGGGGAGAGACAGCTTCGGCTTGCGGCGTGCGCCGTGCGGCCTGCGCAGGGTGCTTCCGCACCGGGCGAGGTGCGCGGCTTTAGCCGTGGGAGGGCATGGGGCTGGAGGGCGGGTGCTTCCGCACCTGTGCAGGAACAAGCGCCCAAAAGGGACGAAAACGCTTGCGTGAAACCGCGGCTCGCCAGGAGGCTCGCCCTCCCGGGGGAGCTTCCGCTCCAGGGCAAGTACAAGCGTCGATTGGCACGACTGGGAGGGCGAGGCTCCCGCCGAGCCGAAGGAGCAGAGACAGGCTTGTCCACACCGGTTGCTGGTGCCCATAAAGCGCAAGGCAACAGGAATGTCTTTATGAATCATCGCTTGCCTAACAGAAAGCATCCAGTGCACGGGGTAGAATTGATTCCTGGCGTCCCTACGATCGTAATGGTAACGGTGTGTACCAAGGCACGCCGAGCATGGCTGGCCGACGATGAGATTCACCTGCTCCTGCGGGAAATCTGGCAGCAGGCCACTGCTTGGCTAGTGGGACGTTATGTGATTATGCCCGATCATATTCACCTGTTTGCGGCTACTACAGAAGAAACGCATTCGTTGGAAAGCTGGGTCCGGTACTGGAAGTCACTTTTTTCCAAGCGACATGCAGTGGCTGATCACCGCTGGCAAACAGATCATTGGGATCGACGGATGCGAAACACTCGGGATTTTGAAGAAACCTGGGAATACGTGCGATGGAATCCAGTGCGGCACCGACTGGTAAAAAAACCTGAAGAATGGCCGTATCAGGGTGAGTTGTTCATGGTTAGGCTTGTTAATTGAAAAACGGGTGTTTTTGTTGGGAGTGTACTTCCGCACCGGGCGAGGTGCGCGGCTTTAGCCGTGGGAGGGCATGGGGGCTGGAGGGCGGGTGCTTCCGCACCTGTGCAGGAACAAGCGCCCAAAAGGGACGAAAACGTTTGCGTGAAACCGCGGCTCGCCAGGAGGCTCGCCCTCCCGGGGGAGCTTCCGCTCCAGGGCAAGAACAAGCGTCGATTGCACGACGGGGAGGGCGAGGCTCCCGCCGAGCCGAAGGTGCAGACTTTAAATGCAACGCTGCCGCCCGGCTTTCGCCGAATCCAAACACTCTTGGCACTGCACGATTCACCCACTGCCATGCCGGCCAATCTCACGCCGCAATACCTGAAAGCCGAGGAGCAGTACCGCCGGGCCGCCACGCCGGAGGAGGAGCTGAAGTGGCTCCAGGTGATGCTCCGCGAAATCCCCAAGCACAAGGGGACCGAAAAACTCCAAAGCGATCTCAAGA
>JALSGI010000478.1 GCA_026982835.1 Planctomycetota bacterium
CCGGCAGCAGTTGCAGATTCGCCTGGCCAGCGGACAGGTCACGGTGCCGCTGAAGCGGGTCAAGCTGGTGGCCCTGGACCCCAAGCTCTTTCCCCCCCTGCCCCAAGCCGCGCCGCGTGTTGCCTGGTTGGGCCTGATGGATGGCAGCATTCTGCCGGTTTCCCACTTGTTGCTCAGCGGCCAGGAGGTTCAGTGCCGGCTGTTGGGGATTCAGCCGCTTCGGTTCCGCCAGCGGGAGTTGGTCTGGGTGCAGCCCCGGCACCAGCACGCCCCCTTCCTCTCGGACCGCCCGCCGGATCGGTTCCGCCACGTGCCGTTGTTTCGGGCCGCCTGGCCCTTGCAGCGCGACCGCAACGCGGGCGGAGGGCTGCTTCGGGCCGGGGGCCGCCGCTGGCTCAAGGGCTTGGGCATGCACTCGCTCTCGCAGGCCACCTATCTGCTGCGGCGGCCCGCCCAGCGGCTGCTGGCCTACGTGGCCGTGGACGACCAGGCCGGACCGCGCGGGGCGGTGGTGTTTCGCGTGGTCACCTTCCACCGCACCGGCCAGGGCGTCCAGAAAAAGATCGCCTACACCAGTCCCGCAATCCGCCGCGGTGAAGAGCCGCAGCTGGTCAACGTCTCGTTGGAAGACGCCGCCGCTGTGTCGCTGGTGGTGCAGTACGGCCCCGGGGGGGACCAGCACGACTGGGCCGACTGGCTTTCTCCCGTGCTGGTGTATTCCAGCTCGTGATTTTCCGATGCACTTTTGGGCGGCTGCCCCGTAGGTGTTCAGCAGCCCGTTGAAAAACGCAACTCTGGAAGGGCGAACCTCCTGCTAAGCTGCGGTTTCGCCCCACGCGGTGTTTTCTCCAAAGACGCCTTGTTCCTGCCTGCGGAGCGGCAGTTCCGGCCCAAGACCCACGACCCAAGACCTCCCCGCACCCACGTGCGGGGCTCATGCCCCTCCCAGCTCCCATGTGCTCCGGGAGCTGACGCTCCCGGCTCGCTGTTCAACCGCCGGCTGACGCCGGCGGCTCGCCGTTCTCCGCGGGCTGAAGCCCGCGGCTCGCCATCCCTTCAAGCCCCCAAGCCTCCAGGCCTCCATACCTCCCCGAGCTAAAGCTCGGGGCTCGCCGGTGCCCATGTGCCGAGTCAAGCGTCCACGTGCTAGCCAGCTAAACACACACGCCGCGGACTACCTCTTGCCCTCCTCGACGAACAGCTCCTCCGGCGAATGCACATCCAGCACCTGCGCCTCGTGCGTGGAGACGACCTTGGGAGCTACAGGCAAGCCGAACACCTTGAACATGGCAGGCCGCAGCAGGAACTCCAGCAGCGTGCTGGTGATCAGCCCTCCCACGACGACCGTGGCCAGCGGGTAAAGAATCTCCTTACCAGGCTCGCCGGGGGCCATGACGATGGGCAAAAGTCCAATGCCCGAGGTCAGTGCGGTCATCAGCACCGGGGCGGTGCGCTCGCGGCCGCCACGGACGATCATCCGGTCGTCCCACTGCTCTCCTTCGTACTCCACCAGGTGGATGTAGTGGTTGATGAGCAGAATGCCGTTGCGTGCTGCAATCCCACACAGGGAGACAAAGCCCACCATCGCCGCCACGGTGAAGGTCTGCCCGGTCAGGTAGAGCATGGCCACCGAGCCGATGAACGCCGCCGGCAAGGCCATCATCACCTGCAAGGAGAAGTTGACCGAACGGAACAGGGTGAACAGCAGCAGGAACACACCCAAGAGGGCCAGCAGCACGAAGATTTTCATCTGCCGGGCGGCCGTCTGCTGCCGCTCGAACTGCCCGCCATAGACGATGAAATAGCCCGGCGGCAGCTTGGCTTCCAGCGGCTGCAAGGCCCGCTTGATGTCCTCCACCACATCGACCAGCCCCCGGCCGCCCACGTTGCAGCTCAAGAAGATGCGCCGCCGGGCTCCTTCGCGGTTGATGGTGTTGGGGCCCATGGCTTCATAAACCTGGGCCACGTCGCTCAAGGTCACAGCCCCGCCGCCGGGCAAGTGGATCACCAGTCGGCGGACCCAGTCCAGGTCTTCGCGGTATTTTTCTTCCATCCGCACCAGGATGTCGAAGCGGCGCTGGCCGATGAGGGCCTCGGAGACCACCGTGCCGTTCATGGCCGTTTCGATCAGCTGGTTGATGTCCTCCACGTGCAGGCCGTAGCGTTTGAGTGCGTCGCGGTCGATCTGAACGCGGATTTGCGGCACCAGCACCATGGGCTCAATCTGAAGGTCGCGCACGCCGGGAATGCCGTTGATCCGCTGGTAGGCGTCCTGGGCGAAGGTGCGCAGCAGGTTCAAGTCGTCGCCGAAGATCTTGATGGCCACCTGGGCTTTGACGCCGGAGAGCATGGCCGAGATCATGTGGGCCAGGGGTTGTTCCACGCTGACGGCTCGGGCTGGGATGTCCTTGAGTTTTTCACGGACTTCTTCGATCAGCTCTTCGCGGCTTTTTTCGCTGTGGGGGTCGAGGTTGAGGATCAACTCGGT
>JALSGI010000479.1 GCA_026982835.1 Planctomycetota bacterium
CTTCCTATGGTCAGTCCCCATATGGTCAATCCCCATATAGTCAGTCTCCTTATGGTCAACCGCCGTACGGGGCGGGGGGGCCTTACCGGCCCTCGGGCTCGGGCAGCTCGGCGTTGAAGGTGGTGGGGATCGTTTTGGCCGTCATCGGCGGGATGGTGGCGTTGTGCTGCATCGGTTGCGGCATCTTCGGTTACATCGGCTACCGCACGGTCAAGGAAGAACAGCCCAAGGTGCAAGCCGCCCTGGATCGCTTCATGAAGGCCATGGCGGCCAAGGACCCGCAGCAGGCCGGAAAGCTGCTCAGTTCGCGGGCCACGCTCACCGTGGAGCAACTGGGGCAAATGCTGCAAGGCCCTCGCGCTTCCCTGTTTGAAAAATACCAGCGACTGACGATCGACGAGTTTCATCTCCGCGCCGGCACGCGAACCCTCGTCCCCGGTTTCCAGGGAATTACCGTGGAAGCCGGCGGCACGTTCCAGTACCAGGGCGGGACGATCCGCACCTTCAAGGCCATCCTGCTCAAAGAGGGTGAGCAATGGAAACTCTACTCCATCGACATTACCGCCTCGGCAAGCCAGGCCCCGAACAAGGCCCTACCGAACAAAGCGGCTTCCGGGAACGGCTCCCGGCTGGCCGCTTCGGCTGCCGACCAGGCCCCCAGTTCCGCACCGCGCTGCTTGCCTTTGCCCAGGCGCTGGCCCGCAAGGACTTCAACGCCGCCCGGGCGCTGCTGACCCAGGAAGCAAAAAGCGAACTGAACGACCCGTTCCGCTTGAGTCTGCTGACCCGAAAAGGCCGGCTGGAGAGTTTGCAGCAGATTCGGGACATTCAGATTGAAGGCTCCCGGATGGGGACGCTTACTCGGGACGAAGGAAACCAGCAACGGAAGTGGCCTCTGGCTACCGTGCGGGCGAAGGCCCTCTACAAGGACGGCCGAAGCAGCCCCCTTGCTGCGGCACTGGTTCAGGAGCAGGGGCGGTGGCGGATTTTTCAGTTCGATTACAGCTCGCCGCGCAGCTCCCAGCCCCAGCCGAGCACTCCCTCCGCGGCAGCTCAGGGGGGTTCCGGGGCGCCCCCGCGAGGGGACTCTGCCCCGGGGTTGCCCAAGCCCCCTGCTCCTTCGGCCCCGGAGATCGAACACTTCAAATACGAAGTCCATGTGGTGTTGCACCGCTTTTTGGGCTTGGTGGCTGCCGATGCGGATAAGGCCGCCGTCCAGCTTAGCACCACCCCCCCGGCCCAACTGAGCTCCCCACAGCTTCGGCAACTTTCACAGCGTCTGCGGGGTTTCGCCGGCCTGGAGATTCGCGCCTTTAGCCGCAACAAGGGATATTCTCGGTTTTTGCCGGGATTCCGTGGCGAGTCGGCATTGGCCCGCGGCACGATTTTTCGTCAGGACGGGTCTTTGACTCGCTTCGAGGCGTTGCTAGTGCGCCAGGGGCGGCAGTGGAAGGTGCATCGGTTGAGTTTGTCGCCTTCTTCCTGATCCGGGCAGGTGGGATTCCCGCCACCCTCATTGTCCAGGAAATCTGCGCTGCGGAGGTTTCCGTGTTGAGCCCCTTTGAACGGATTCCCGCAACGTATGCCCTCCGTAGAGCGGCCGCCCAAGAAGGCTTGGCCACCGGCGGGCATTACGCTTTCCTGAAGTGACCCGCGTGGAGGCGTGTTGCCTGTGATAAGGAGTCCAGCCGTGCGTGTTTCTCGTCGCTCCTTGCTCCTGGGCGGAGTGGTCGCCCTGCCCTGGTGGCACAGCCGGCTGTTTGCCGCCGGGAGAACGAAAAAACTTCCCGTTGCCGCCGTGGTGAGTGTTTACCGCGAAAACGCCCACGCCGACGTGATCGTGGGCAAGATTCTGGAGGGCTACCAGCAGGACGGGGGGCGGGGGCCGGAGCTAGAGCTGGTGGCCCTGTACACCGACCAGCTGCCGCCCAACGACATGAGCCGCCCCCTGGCCCGCAAGCACGGCTTCCGCCTGGCCCGCACCATCGACGAAGTCCTCACCCTGGGCACCACGCGGTTGCAAGTGCGGGGGGTGCTTTCCATCGGCGAGCACGGCCAGTATCCCGACGATCCGCGAACCGGGCAGAAGATGTATCCCCGCAAGCGGTTCTTCGACCAGATCGTGCAGACCTTCCGCCGCACCGGCCAGGTGGTGCCGGTGTTCAACGACAAGCACCTCTCCTACAACTGGTCCAATGCCTGGGCGATGTATCGCACGGCCCGGCGGATGAATATCCCCATGCTGGCCGGTTCCAGCATTCCGCTGGCCTGGCGGGTGCCGCCGCTGGAGCTGGAGCGGGGCGTGGTGCTGCAGCGGGCGGTGGCCCACGGCTACGGCGGGCTGGAAGGCTACGGGTTCCATGCCCTGGAAGGCTTGCAGTGCCAGGTGGAGCGCCGCCGGGGAGGAGAAACGGGGGTGCGTTGGGTGCAGGCGGTGGGCCGCAAGCAGTTGCCCAAGGACTGGCAGTGGGTGCTTC
>JALSGI010000480.1 GCA_026982835.1 Planctomycetota bacterium
AGTCGCACGCCGCAAGCCGATTCGCCGCCTCCCCCCGCTTACGCGGGGGGCTCTTGTTGGGCAAGTTGACGTTTGTTCTCACCCCGGTGCGGAAGCACCGGCGAGCCGCGTGCGTCAGCACGCGGTTTTTCACCAAACGGCAGCGAATGTGCTTTGGCTTAGCCACCGGGAGCTCGTGCTCCCGGCTCGCTGTGATGCGGAGAATCAGTCTCTGCTTTTGGTGTTGAAGTCGCTTTAATCTCCGCCGACTGAAGTCGGCGGCTCGCTGGTTGGTGTGTGAGTCGGCGTTTTTCTCGCTTTGGCGAGCCCCCGGCTTTAGCCGGGGGAGAGCCGAGAAAAAACGCATATCGATCTCCTCCGCCAGCTGAAGCTGGCGGCTCGCCGGTTGCAAGAAGAAACGAATAAACGCTTTTTCTCGCACTGGTGCGGCAGCACCGCCGCACGACCCAAGACCCAGGACCCAAGACCGCCTTCACTGACGTGCGGGGCTCTGTATCCTCCCAAG
Source organism: Planctomycetota bacterium (assembly GCA_026982835.1). GTDB lineage: Bacteria > Planctomycetota > Planctomycetia > Pirellulales > S012-138 > S012-138. The sequence continues at coordinate 506 of JALSGI010000480.1, forward strand.
CCCTCAAGCCTCCAAGCCCCCAAGCCTCCAGGCCTCCCAAGCCTCCTTACTGCTGCGGCGGGCGTTTTTCGGAGGTGGACTTGCCGGTGTTGACCTGCGAGCGCGGCTGCCGGGCCGAAGGAGTGGAGGAGCCTTGGCTGGGGTAGAGGTGGGGGCTGGGGGCCGGGATGTCCACGTCCTCGTAGCTGGAGACGTATCCGGGCTGTTGGGCTTTTTTGAGCTCCAGCTGGTAGGCCTGGATGACCGCCTGCTGAATCTGCTCGCGGCAGGTGGAATTGATCGGGTGGGCGATGTCGGCGTAGAGGCGCACCCGGCCTTGTTCATCCCGGGCCGCGGTCTCCTGGGGGAGCCGCCGCCCGCACTGGTTGCAGTAGTTGGCCTTGAGGTGGTTTTTGCAGCCGCAGTTGGGGCAGTGGGCCATGATTTTTCGGCTAGGCATGGCCACGAACGGTCCGGACTGTCCCTGGATGATCTTCAGGTCCCGCACCACGAAGCAATCGTCCAGCGTGATACTACAGAAGGCCAGGAGTCGTTCGCTGGGGTCTTCCATGAGCTTGATTCGCACTTCGGTGATCTGCACGGTGTCACCTCCCTTTCCGTCCAGCGCAGCTTAGACCGTGGTGCTGACGGCCCAGCATCGCCCCCATCCTTCGGCCGCCAGTTGGCGTGCCAGCCGTCTGGCCTGCACGCGGTTGCGGCAAAGAACGAAGTAGGCTGAGCCGCTCCCGCTAAGCTGTCCTGCCCAGTGCCCCCGGCTCTCCAAGTGCCGGCGCAGCTGCTGCAACCCAGGGCAGAGCTTCCGGGCCACCGGTTCCAGGGAGTTGAACAGCCCATTGCGCCAGGCAGCCGGACTCCCTTGGCCCCAGGCACGGACAGCTTCCCGAATCCCGGGACCTTTCCCCTGCTCCGATTCGTTCCAATGGCCATAGACCTCCGCGGTGGAAAGTCCTTGCGGCGGAAACACCACCACCGCATGCAGTCGGGGAAGCCAGCCCAGCGGCTGCACCTGCTCCCCGCGTCCGGTACACAAGCAAAGTCCCGAGTACAAAAAACACGGGACGTCGCTGCCCAGCTCCGCGGCCCAGCCGGCCAGTTGTTCCCGGGACAAGCCGAGCCGATACAAACGATTCAATCCCCACAGCACGGCGGCCGCATCACTGGAGCCGCCCCCCAGCCCGGAGCGGGCCGGGATGCGCTTCTGCAGGCAGATGCGCACGGGGCGGCGTATGCCGGAGCGAGCGCGGAACAATTCCACAGCACGAACAATGAGGTTGTTGGGATTCCAAGTCGAAATGACACGCCGCTCCAAATCACCGCCGGCACTTCCTGTGGCCCAGCTCACCACGAGCCCGTCTTGCTCCCGGTGAGGCTGCAAGGTGATCTGATCGTATAATGAAATGAAACAAATCAAGGTTTGCAGTTCATGGAATCCGTCGCTTCGTTTTCCCAGCACCCGCAGGTAAAGATTCAGCTTGGCTGGGGCAAAAACCACAATTTTTTCCAGGGATTCTTCCACTCGCATCGAAACGCCCAGATACCCGTCCACGTTCGGAAACCAACTCTCGACGGACCTTGCGGAGAGCTTCGGCAAGAAAATCCGCGGCGACTTCCACCGCCCGGCTCACCTGTCCGGGTGTCATGGAAAAGAGCTCGGGACGTGTGTCTGAACAGCACGTGCCCATTATAAATTTTCGGCCATTTCAGTCAATCTTTCTTGAACATTTCCCCCCTACCCGCAGAGTCAACCTCCTTGATCCTTTTCCCCAGCGGCACGGGCAAAACCTTAGCAGCCCGTTGAAGAATGTTCCTCGATACAGAATCGCGTCATAGGACTAGACGTATTTTCTGAAAAAAACGGCTCGGCAGGAGCCTCGCCCTCCCAAACTTGCGTTTTTCAACAGGCTGCTAAAGAAGGCGCTCCGGCCTGGGTGCCCCCCAGGTGGTGGAATCTAGGGGCTTTGGGCAAGC
>JALSGI010000481.1 GCA_026982835.1 Planctomycetota bacterium
GCAAGAATCAAAGCAAGTCCACCAGGTACGTTGTTTTCCACAAAACACGCTTTTTCCTGCCCGGTGCGGAAGCACCGAGTCAAGCGTCCACATGCTAGCTGGCTAAACAGGTACAAAGCCCGGGGCTCGCCAAGCCAGAAGAAATCCGAGTCTTCTCCGGCTCAAGAAACGGTTTCCCCCAATCACCAGACAAGAGGCCTTACCATGACCACCTTCGGCGAACTTGCCCCGCCGGTGCGGGTGCTGATGGGCCCGGGCCCCAGCGACATCCATCCTCGTGTGCTGCGTGCCCTGGCCTGCAACACCATCGGCCACCTGGACCCTCACTACCTGGAGCTGATGAACCAGCTTCAGCAGATGCTGCGGCAGGTGTTCCAGACCCGAAACCAGCTCACCTTCGCCGTCTCCGGCACCGGCTCGGCCGGGATGGAATGTGCCGTGGTGAACCTCGTGGAGCCGGACGACGTAATGCTGGTTTGCGTCAACGGCGTGTTCGGTTCTCGCATGGCCGACGTGGCTGCCCGGGCCGGGGCTCGCGTGGTTACGATCCAGCGCCCCTGGGGCGAAGTGTTCACCCCTGAGGAAGTGGAGCAGGCCGTCAAGACCCATCGGCCCAAGCTGGTGGGCATCGTCATGGCCGAAACCTCCACCGGGGCCAGCCAGCCGCTGGAGGAAGTGGCCGAGGTGGTCCACCGCCACGGCGGGATGATCCTGGTGGACGCCGTGACCAGCCTGGGCGGCATGCCGGTGCTGGTGGACCAATGGGGGCTGGACGTGGTTTACTCCGGCTCGCAAAAGTGCTTGAGCTGCCCGCCGGGGCTGGCCCCCATTACCTTCGGCCCCCGCGCAGTAGAGGTGATCCAGAACCGCAAAACCAAGGTGCAAAGCTGGTACCTGGACGCCACCATGCTTTCGCAGTACTGGGGGGACGAGCGGGTCTATCATCACACGGCCCCAATCAACATGACCTATGCCTTGTACGAGGCGCTGCGGCTCATCCTGGAAGAGGGGCTGGAGAACGTTTTTGCCCGGCACCTGCTCAACCACCACGCGCTGCGGGCGGGGCTGGAGGCCCTGGGGCTGGAGTTCACCGCCCAGGAAGGCCATCGCCTGCCCATGCTCAACGCCGTCCGCGTACCTGAGGGAGTGGACGACGCCACCGTACGCAAAGAGCTGCTGGAGCGGTTCGGCATCGAGATCGGCGGCGGGCTGGGGCAGTTCAAGGGCCGGGCCTGGCGGATCGGGCTAATGGGCTACGGCGCCCGGCCGCAAAACGTGCTGCTGCTCCTGGGCGCCTTGGAACAACTGCTGGCCGAGCAAGGGCACCGCTTCCGGCCCGGGACGGCCGTGGCCACCGCCAACGAAGTCTATCAGCAACAACAAGCCGTTTCGGCCTCGTAGAGTCTTCGGCGTGCGGTTTGCGCAAGGTGCTTCCGCACCAATGCAAGAAAAAATGTAGTCCAGCGAGCCCGCGGCTTCAGCCGCGGGAGGGCAGTGAGCCGGGAGCGTAAGCTCCCGGAGGACGGCACGGCCGTCGGCGACTGGGAGCTTCCGCTCCAGTGCAAGAATAAACGCTACCCAGCGAGCTGGGAGCGTAAGCTCCCGGAGGGGATGGAGGCTTGGAGGCTTGAGGGGAGCCGGAGCGTGCGCACCTCAGGGCAAAGAGCAACACCACGACACCGTCACATGCCAAGCGGGGAAGAGGGCATGCACCGCTGGTGGCAGCCGTTGCTTGTCTGGCTGAGGCAGTTCGTCCGGCCGTTTTCCCTGGGCCAGCGGGGCGAGCGGATCGCCGCACGGCACCTGCGCCGCCAGGGGTGGACCATCTTGCATCGCCGCTATCGTCTGCCCGGCGGGGGCGAGCTGGACCTGGTGATGACCGACGGCCGGCAGATCGTGTTCGTGGAGGTGAAATCCCGCCTGGGCGCCTCGCCCCAGGAAGCGATGGAAAATGTCCATGCCGAGAAACGCCGCCGACTGATCCAGGCAGCGGCCACGTATCTGAAATACCACGGACTCCAGGGCTACCCGGTGCGGTTCGACGTGGTGAGTGTGACCTGGCCCCGGCCAGGCGACCCACCGCAGGTGGTCCACGTGCCGGATGCGTTCCAGGCCCCAAAGGGCTTCTAGCGGGCCGCTCCCCGGGCGGCTCAGGCGATGTGGAACTCCACGATGTCGCGGTCCTCGGGCACGTAGTCGTCCTTGACCACTGTGCCGTCGTGTACCTTGGAGCCCCAGACCTTGGCAAACTTGAACTTCTCCACGAAGTCCTTGTGCACCTGGGCGGCCACGTCCCGCAGTGTACGCCCCCGGCGGATGGTAAAGGGCCGGTCCAGGTCCGGCTCGCGGGCCGAGGGTTCCTTGGTATAGACGCGCACTACGTCCAGCGCCTTGTAAATTGCATCACGTAGCTCCTCCAGTCCCTGCCCTTTTGCGGCCGAGACGCGGTAGATGGGAAAATCCACCGGGCACA
>JALSGI010000482.1 GCA_026982835.1 Planctomycetota bacterium
CGTGCCCGAAGGACGCATCGAAGGCTGGCCCTGGCACCGCCGCTGGATGAGTCGGGCCATCAACACCTATGCCCGCTGGCTGCTGGGCCTGAAGGTGCGCGATTGCAGCGGGGCGTTCCGCTGCTATCGCACCAGCCTGCTGCGGCGAGTGGACTGGGAAGCGATCCGCTCTCGCGGCTACTCGTTCCAGGAAGAAATCCTGTTCCACCTGGCCCAACTCGGAGCCCGCATGGCCGAAGTGCCCATCACCTTCGTGGATCGCCGGCGGGGGCAGTCGAAGATCAACCTGCGCGAGGCGCTGGCGGCGCTTTGGATCCTGCTGGTGCTGGGTACGGGGCGCCTGTTTCGTTCCTCCGCGGCGGCAAGGGAGTCGAAAGCCCCGCCGGGGTAGCTTCCCCCCTGGCGGCCATGCCGTAAGCCGAACCGCAAGGTACGGGTCTAGCCAGCTATAGCACCTGGGTTGGTTCCACGCTTCCGTACGAGGTGGAAATAAGCGTTTATTCTTGCAAACGGCAAGCCGCCAGCTTTTAGCTGGCGGAGGAGATCGACGTGCGTTTTTTCTTGGCTCTCCGGGCGGCTGAAGTCGGCAGCCCGCCGGTTGCAAGAAGAAATGCTTTTTCTCGCACTGGTGCGGAAGCACCACCGCAAGACCCAAGACCCAAAACTTCCGGAGCGGAAGCTTCGGCGCACGGCGCATGGCGCACGCCGCAAGCCGCAAGCCGCACGCCGTTCTCCCCGCACTGACGTGCGGGGCTCCTCAAGACCCAAGACCCCATCACTTGCCGCCAGCAGAGGGTTCTTTGACCGCCTGGCGCTGCTGGAGCAAAAAGCTCAACAGATCGGCTACCTGCTGCCGCGAGAGCACCTGAGCAAAGTTGCCCGGCATGGGCGAAAGCGGCAACACCTGCTGGGCCTGGATGCGGCTGCGGGGCACCTCGACCTGCTTGCCCTCGGCATTGACCAGCACGACCAGCTCGCCCCGGTCGGCCAGCTTCAGCCCCGTGAGGACCTGCCCCCCGGTGGTAAGCACCTGCGTGGCCCGAAACGCCTGGTCCACCCGGGCGCTGGGGTCCAGCAAGTCCTCGGCCAGTCGCCAGGGTCCGCGATGGCCCACCCCGTCCAGCTCCGGCCCCACCTTGGTCCCCTGGTTGCGGAGGCGATGGCAGGCCTGGCAGTGTTTCTCGAACAGGGTCTTGCCCTGCCGGGGATCGGCCCGCCCCTGCTGCACTAACTGCACCACTTCGCGGATATTCCGGCGGAGTTTTTCATCCGGCGAGGGCAGTCCGCGAAGCAGCTCCTTCATCTTTTCTTTGAGCTGGGGAGCTGCGCGGTAGATGCCGTTTTGCACGTGGCGATCTTGCAGCACGCGGGCATCCACCCGGCCGGCGGCCACCGCTTCCAGCAGCCGGGGGGCCCAGCGGGCATCCCAGGCAAAAAAACCCGCAGCCACCCGCGACACCCCTTGCGGCAACTGTTCCATGGACTTCAACAGCCGCTTGCGCACCACAGCCTGGGAGAACGTGCCCAGGTGATGGGCCACCTTTTGCCGCAAGCCCAGCGGGGCCTGGCCGTCCTCCAGCACGGCAAAGAGCACCGGGGCACATTTGGCCCCCTGGATCGCCGCCAGGGCTTGCACCGCCTGGCCGCGAAGCGTGGGGTCCAGCCGGTCGTCCTGGATCATCTGCTCCAGCCGGGGGACCAGTTGCCCGGGACGCACCCTTTCGGCAAATCGCAAGGCGCGGGTGCGGCGAAAGCTGTCGCCGGAGTCGAGTAGTTCCTCGATGGTCCCGAGGGCCAACCGGGCCAGCGGCCGGGGCCAGTTCCGCCCCCGCTGCCGGTATCCCTGGTGCGCCGCTTCCAGCAGCTTGAGCCGCAATAGCGCTTCCTGCTCTTTGAGCCGGGCGGCGATCTCCTGGCTCCAAGCGGAAAGTTCCCCGGGGGGCAAGTAGCGCAGCGTGTGTGTCAGCCACGGCTCGGGCCAGCGCAGCGGGGGCCGCTGCCGCAGCCGCTGGCGCAGGTAAAGCGCCGCCTGGGGGCGCGCTACACCCAGGCTCAGTTGAGCCAGGCGCTCTTCGGCGTCTTCGTCCCCGGCAAAAAGCTGCTTGAGTTGCTCGTAAGCTCCGGGAACAAGCAACTGGTCGCGCAGGGCGATCCGCACCGAGTGGACCAGGTAGGCGTCTTCCTCGGGCGTGCGCCGCCACAGGGCAAGCAATGGCCGCAGGTTCTCCACCGACCGGTGGCGGCTCAGCACCTCGGCTGCCACGCGACACACCAGCGGGTGCGGGTCCTTCAGCGCCTGGTGCACCAGGCGCCGGGGCACAGCTTCTTCGGGCCAGAGAGATTCCTTACCTCGCCAGGGCAGCTCTCCCAGCACGCGCAGGGCGTGCACGCGCACCAGCGGCTGGGGGTCTTTCAGCGCCTGCTGCACCCGCTGCGGGGAAAGCCGCCCGTGGCGCACCAACACCCACAGG
>JALSGI010000483.1 GCA_026982835.1 Planctomycetota bacterium
GTGTGGGACCGGCTCGTTGGTCAGCTCGCGGAGCTGGTCGCCGGTGATGGGGATCCGTTCCTGGAACCAGCGGGCGATGGCTCCCATGGTTGGGTGTCCTTGTGTTGCTTCAAGTTCAACGATTGCCGTGCGTTTTACGACCGCGGCGAGCCGCATGCGTGAGCATGCGGTTTTTCACGAAACGACACCGAATGCTGCTTTGGTTTAGCAACCGGGAGCTTACGCTCCCGGCTCGCCGAGGGGGTTGTGTTCATTGTTGCACCGAAGCGGAAACTCCCAGTTGCTGGGGCCTCCGGCAAGCTACACCTCGTCCGGCTGGTGCCGGGGGGAACGGTTCACAAGCGACCGCGTCGGTCCCACCAGCGGCACCTGGATGAACAAGCTGCTGCCCTCCAGCCGTAGCGGAAAACGGATCAGGTTCTGGTTGGCCTTGGCCGGGGGACCGCCGGTGGCCTTGCCCGTGCGGTCGAACGTGCCGTTGTGGCAGGGGCAGAAAAACCGATCATTTTGCGGTTCCCAGAACACCTGGCAGCCCAGGTGCGGGCAGACGCTGCTCAAGGCGATGTAGTCCTCCACGCGGTCGCCTTTGCCCAGCCGGGCCACCACCACCGGAGAGCCTAACGGGGTTTTGAACTCCAGCGACTGGCCCGGCGGCACTTCGTCCACATGGGCCAGGTAGATCCAGGCCTTGGGATCGGGCTGGGCCGGGTAGAGGAACCGCCCGGCCATGGCCACCAGCGTGCCGTAGCTTCCGGCCAGTCCCAGGGCCATCGCCGCCCCGGAGCAGGAGGAAAGAAAGTCGCGCCGCTGGGGATCCGAGGGCTGCGGGGAAGAATCGCCCTGCTGGGTTTGCTTGGCCTGGTCCATGCTCCTGATTTCCGCCGTTTCAGAGCTAAGGAATCGCGCTAGGCGTTACGGTCCGTTGCCACCGTTTGTCGGAGAAGTGCAACTGGTGTGCCTATCACCGTATCCGCTGCCGTGGGGGAAGGAAAGCAGTTTTCGGAGACGAAAAAGTCCAAGCGAGTTTGTGAAGAAATTCACAAGTGGCCGGCGCAGACTCTCCACCCAGTGTGCGTTTTGGCGCGCATCGCTGTTACACCCTGAACCGCCGCGAACCACTGCCACAGCTGTCTGGCATACTTTCCCCGCTTGGGCGGCTGTCTTAGAATCAGGGCAAGCTGGACGCCCACCCTCTTTCCAGGGAAACCGCCGCCATGCTCCAGGTTGTCACCTATCCGCACCCTACGCTCCGCCATCGCAGCAAGGCCCTGCGCCGCGTGGATCAGCAGGTGGTCCAGTGGATCGAGCAGATGTTTCAGCTGATGTACGAGCATCAGGGGGTGGGGCTGGCGGCCAACCAGGTGGATCTGCCGTATCGGTTCTTCGTGATGAATCCCAGCGGCGACCCGGAGCAAAAGGACCAGGAGCTGGCTGTGCTCAACCCGGTGCTGAGCCGCCACCGCGGCTCCCAGGAGGACGAGGAGGGGTGCTTGAGCATCCCGGAGGTGCGTGCCCCGGTGGTGCGAGCGGCCAAGGTGGTGCTGGATGGCTTCGGGCTGGAAGGGCGGCCCATCCACTTGCAACTGGAGGGCTTTGCCGCCCGGGTGGCCCAGCATGAGTGCGACCACCTGGACGGGGTGCTGTTCATCGACCGGCTCTCCCCCACTGCGTTGGCCGAAGTGAAACCGGCCCTGGAGGAGCTGGAGCTGGAGTTCCGCTCGCGCCGCTCCTCGGGCGAAATCCCCGACGACGAAACCATCCTCCAACGCCTGGCCCAACTGGAACACGAGCGTTGCCAGGTCCCCCAGCGGCAGGGGGAACCGGCCGGGTAGGTGTTTTTCTGCAGCAGGCTTGCTTCGCTATTGCCTTAGCGGATCTCCCATCGGGGGCTGCGTCGGCGGGAGCCAATTGCAAATCTTCGGCCGCAGCGATAGATTGAAGCGCGCCGCAGATTTGCTGCTGTTTGTGCGTTTTTTTGCAGGTCTTTTGGGAGTCCGCTTGTTCCTTTGGTCGCTTGCACGCGCCCGGGGCCTGTTTGCCGGACCCCGCGGTGCGGTTCCCCCATCACGGAGGTTTGCCCGATGAGCACTCAGATCCTCGAAGCCCAGGCCGGCCGCATCACGCCGGAGATGGAATACGTGGCCCAGCAAGAGCACCTGGAGCCGGAGCAGGTGCGGCAGGAGGTGGCCCGGGGCCGCATGGTCATCCCGGCCAATCACGTACACCTGAAAAAGGGTTTGCGACCCATCGGCATCGGCGTGGCCGCCCGCTGCAAGGTGAACGCCAACATCGGCAACTCGGCCGTCACCAGCGATCTGCCAGGGGAGCTGGAAAAACTGCGTACGGCCATCCGCTGGGGGGCCGACACGGTGATGGACCTTTCCACCGGGCGGGACATCGACCGCATCCGCCAGGCGATCATCGACGCTTCGCCCGCACCGGTGGGCACCGTGCCCATCTACCAGGTGGT
>JALSGI010000484.1 GCA_026982835.1 Planctomycetota bacterium
CGAACAGCTCCCGGCGTGTGCCCATGCGGTAGGCTTTTTCCCGGGTCTCTTTCTCTGCCGCAGGGGCAGCGGCTGCGGCGAAGAGCACCCCGGCGCACAGTCCCGCAAGCCAGAACGTGGCAAGACAGCTTCTTTGCGGCAAGCACGCCAGGTGCGCACAGGCAAAACGATCCGGCGGGGCGTTCATCTCTTGTGGCTCCTCAGACGGGCATCTCAACGGTCGCAAAGCCAGAGCGGACATACGGCCTGGCTAGAATAAACGGCCGCCTGGAGTGCGTCAAATTGCCGCGGTGGAGCGGAGGAGGCGCAAGCCGCTAGCGGGAGGATGTGGCTGGTTTCGGTTTCGGACGTTGTCTCACAACCGCCGGCTGAGGATGCGCGGCTGGCCGTTTGGTGCACGAGTTGGCGTTTTTTTCTCACATTGGCAAGCCCCCGGCTTTAGCCGCCCGGAGAGCCAAGAAAAACGCATGTCGATCTCCTCCGCCGACTGAAGTCGGCGACTCGCCGTTCAACCGCCGGCTCACACCGGCGGCTCGCCGTTTGCAAGAATTGGCGCCGGTTCTTGCATCGGTGCGGAAGCACCACCTCAAGACCCACGACCCAGGCCCCAAGACCCCCGGTGCGGAAGCACCGGCGCCGGTCGCAGGCCGCAAGCCGCAAGCCGTTTTACTGTTTCTCCCCCCGCTGACGCGGGGGGCTCTTGGCGGCGTGGATCAGCGCTTGTTCCGGCGTCGGAGCGGAAGCTCCCGCGCAGGCCGCACAGCGCAAGCCGCACGCCGATACTGCTTCTCTTCGCACTGACGTGCGCACGCTCCGGCTCCCTCCAGGCCCCCAAGCCCCCACGCCTCCAAGCCTCCTCGGCGGCCTACGGCAAGCTGACGGTCACCTGGGCCTGCAAGGTTTTTTCGATCCGGGCCAGAGTGTCCTGCAAGTGGGCCAGAGTGGTGCGGTCCAGCTTGATCTTTTCGTTGCGCAGCACCTTCTGGATGCGGTCTTTCAGTTGCCGCAGCTCCAGCGTGGCCAGGGCCTGGCAGTCCTCGGGGGCGGAGGTGCGTCCCAGGGCCAGTCGGGCCAGGCGGTCCAGGTAGGCCCGTTGCAGGTTTCGCCGCACGGAGCTGATGGCGGGCTTGCGGGCGGTGTATTGACCCGGCTTGAGTGAGTCCAGCTCGCTGTAGATGGCCCGCGACAGCCGCTCAAACAGCTCCGCGGCGGTGAACACGTCCTCTTGCGGCGGCACTTTCAGCTCCGCATCGCAGAGCCGCTCCAGGGTGAGGGAGCTCATCAGGCGGTCCAGCACGCGGGTTTGCCACATGAGGATGACCTGGTGCACCGGGTAATCGACCCGGTCCCGCAGCCGCATGCCCCAGTGGTTCCAGCGGGTGGGGGCCAGGTAGTTGTAAACTTGCGGGGGCACCTGGAACGGCTTGTCGCTGAAGACGCTCTGCTCCAGCAGTTCCAGGGCCTGGCGTTGCTTGGCCGCGGGGACCACTTCAAACGGGGGCCGGGCGTTCTTGTCCCCCTTGTGGTGCCGGTGCACATACAGCCCACCGATGTTACGCGAGGCAATGTACATGGCCCGACCGTACGTGCCCAACAGGATGCCGAACGCCTGGCGTGCCCGCTGGTAGCCCTGGCCCTTTTCCACCAGGCGATCCACCACGTGGGGCAGGAGTTGCCGCACCAGTTGGGCCTGCTGCTTGGCGAACTCCACCGGCTCGTGCCCCAGGTCGAAGCGGTTGCTCAGGGGGTCGGGGTCGATGCCACGGGTGTCCTCGTCGGTGGCATAGTCCAGCCCCGGCTCCCCGCAACGGGCGGCGATCTGGCGCAGGGCCTTCACTTCGCCCAGCGTGCCGCCGGGCAGGGGCTTGTAGCCGTACTCGATGGCCCAGTAGTCGTACACGCCGAGGGTGGGCGAGTAGAAGTGGCCCTGCTTCTGGTCCTTGGCAGCGATGTTGGCCGGCAGGTAGTCCATCACCGAGGCCGAAAGCCCGTGCTGGGCGGTTTTGCTGGTGTCGTGCAGCTGGTTCATCTTGAGAAAGGTGCTGGCCTTGAAATTGTGCCGCAGGCCCAGCGTATGCCCCACCTCGTGCATGGTCACTTCCTTCAGCCCTTCCATGATCATCCTTTCTTCCAGGGCCTTGGGGGGGGCCTTCGCCAGCACCCGCACGCACAGGGAGGCCAGGGCCATTTGCCGGGCCATGCCCTGGTGCAGGGTGCATAACACGCCGTGGCGATGGGCCGTGGGCAGTTGCTGGAAGCGGCGATAACTTTCCAGGTCCAGCGGCCCGCCGGTGAGCACGGCGATGCTCTCGGGAGTGAACACCTCGTACTCCTGCTTCCAGAACTGCACGAAGTCGGCGTCGAAGATGATATCGGCGTCCAGAATCTGGCCCGTGGTCGGATTCACCCGGCTGGGGCCCATGGCAAACCCGGCGCTGGAGGTGATCCAGCGGAAGGTGTTGTAGTTGATGTCCTCGGGGTCCCAGTCGGCATCGTCGGGCTGCTGGCGCACTTCGATGGCGTTGACAAATCCGATCCGCTCAAACGCCTTGTTCCATTCCAGGATGCCGTCGCGGATGGGCTTGCGGTACTTGTAGGGGATGGTCTTTTCCAGCCAGAAGATGATGGGCTTTTTCGGGGGGGATTTTTCCAGGCGGGGATCCACCTTCTGCAGGTCCCAGCGGTTGATGTAGCGGACGAAGCGGTCCTCGTCCCCCTCCTTGGAAAAGTCCTTGATCACGGTGAGGAAGTAGCCCACGCGGTCGTCGGCTAGCCGGGGCTTGTAGCCGGTGTTGGGCAACCGGCTGATGGAGTAGTGGACGTTGACCGTCACGGCGCGGGAGTCGGGCACGGTTTCCAGCTCCCGCGAGCCGCTGGAGATGTAAGTGGCGGCCACTTCCAGCTCCAGGTTGTCGCGGAACATCTTCACCTTGGCCCAGGTGGAACGCGACGAGGAAAAGCTGAACCCGCCCAGCACGCGGCCGATCTGGGGCAGGTCGCTCATGAAGATGTCGTTCAGGTCGATGAGCATCGCCCCGCTGGGGCTTTTGGCCTTGATCGAAAGACTGAACAGGATGCTGTCGGTGTAGGCCAGCTGCACGGCACGGCGTTCCGGGCTGCCCGGGGCGGCCGTGAACCGTACGTTGCGGCGGACCACCTGGATCTTGTCGTCCACCTTGCGGAACTGCCACAGCCAGTCGTCGCCAAAGCCCCAGGTCATCCCCCCCAACACCGGCCCCTGGCCGATGCCGCGAGCGATGGAGATGAGCACGATGAAGTCCTTGTTCAGGTCGTTGCTGGTCAGCTCCAAGTAAACGTGCTTGCCCTTGCGGTGCACGGTGAACAGCCCCCGGGAAGTCTTGGCCCCCGCGATGAGCTTCTGATAGCTGGACTGACTGCTGCTGGAGGAACTTTTACTTTTGCTCTGGGCCGGAGCTTGGGGCAGGGGGCCCCCCAGACCCAACAGGCACGAGCCGACCAACACGGCTGCCACAAGCACGCGAGGGGAACGCATGGCGGGTTTTCCTCTGTTGCTGGGAGGGTACGGGCTTTTTCAGCTGGAAAAACGGGATTGGGGAGATAAACCAACCAGCCGCCTGGCGGGGGCCGGGGAAGGACACCTCAAGGCATGGTCGCCTGATGCCACTTTCGGCCAGGGGGTGGCGGTCCTTTCTATTTATTCTGCCGGGATTGGGCAGCCGCTGCAACGCGCCCAGGCCGTGCAAATCTCCAAGGCGGCAAGCTTTGTACGATCCTAGGTTCTTTGCAACAATAGCATGGGTTGGGAGGTTCGTACCGAGCCGGTTCTGTCCGTCCTGCCGGAAAGAGCGAGTTGTCTGCGTCATGGCCACCGCAGCGCAGGGGACCGGCCACGCCGGGGTGCCGGAGGCGGTTCTGCTTTCCTACGGCCTGCCTCCCGGGGAAGTTCGCCCCACGTTGCTTCCGGCTGCCGGGGGGTTCAGCGGCGCGGTGCTCTATCGGATTGAGTGTCCCCGGGGCGTGTTTTGTTTGAAGCGGCACCCGCCGGGGCTGCTGCGTGCGGATCGGCTGGCTTGGATCCACGCGGTGCTGGAACACGCGGCGGCCCAAGGGCTCGCCTGGCTGGCTCGGCCCGTGCTTACCCAAGAAGGTGTGCCGTTTGTGGAACACGAAGAGGCTTTCTGGGAGCTTGTGCCCTGGATGCCCGGGGCGGCCGATTTCCACCGCCGGCCCAGCCGTGCCCGAGTGGAAGCCGCCCTGCGGGCGCTGGCCCGGTTCCACCAGGCTGCGGCCACGTTTCCCGATGCCCGACCCAGCGGCTACCCGCCGGCCGTGCTGCGGCGGCGGGAGGCGCTGGGGCAGTTGGAACGCCTGGCCGGGGAAACGATCCCCTGGGAAGCAGTTGCCGACACGGAAGTGCGCACCCGGCTGCAACGACTTTGGCCGCAAGCACTGGAGCGGCTCCCTGCCTTGCGACGCGAAGCGGCCGCAGTGGCCGGGCTCACCACTGCGCTTGTGCCTTGTATCCGCGATGTGTGGGAAGCGCACGTGTTTTTCCAAGGAGACCAGGTGGTGGGACTGATCGACTTTACGGCCATGGGTCTGGACACCGTGGCGGCCGACCTGGCCCGGCTCTTGGGCAGTATGAGCCGCCCGGAGCATCCGCACTGGGCCGCGGGCCTGGCCGCCTACGAAGCCTTGCGGCCCCTGAGGGCCGCCGAATCGCGGTTGCTTGCCTGGCTGGACCGCTCGCTGCTGGTGGCTGCGGTGGGCACCTGGGTGCGGCGGCTGTGTTTTCAGCAGCGGCAATACCCCGCCGAGCCGCTGCTCCGGCGCCTCAGCTGGCTTCAGGAGCGGCTCGGGCCTTGCGATTGATCTTGCAACGGAGCCAAGCATTTGCACCTCTTAGGGCGCCGAGGCACAATGGCGATTGGCACATGCAACCTTGCAGCAAGCTTTTCCTCCGCTGAGCCGGTGTCAGCTCGGCCAGTGCGCCTCCTGCCTGGATCAACTGCCTCCCACCTGCAACCTGCTATGACTCGCCTTTTGATTCTGCCGCTGACACTCTGCTGCATGTTGGAATTGGCAAGTGAACCGGCCGCGGCCGACCAGTGGCCCCGGTGGCGAGGGCCGCTGGGCAACGGCACCTGGGTGGATGCTCCCCGGTTGGGCCGCTTTCCCCCGGGCGGGCTGCCGGTGCTCTGGCGAGCCGAGCTGGGGCCAGGCTATTCCGGCGTGGCCGTGGCTGCAGGGCGCGTCTATACGATGGATCGCCCCCCGGGGAGCGAAGAAGAACGCGTGCTGTGCTTTTCGGCTTCCACCGGCCAGTTGCTCTGGCAGCACCGCTACCGCGCCCCTTACGGCGATATGGGCTACGGCAAAGGCCCCCGAGCCATGCCCACGGTGCACGAGGGCCGCGTCTATACGCTGGGGGCGGTGGGCCACTTTTACTGTCTGGATGCGGCCACGGGCCGGGTGCTGTGGCACTACGATTTGCAAAAGCAGTTCCAGGCCCGGCGGCCCACCTGGGGATTCGCCGCCGCGCCGGTGGTTTACAAGCACATGGTGATCGTCCATGCCGGATTTGCTCCCCGCGGGTGCTATGCGGCGTTTGATCGCCGCACGGGCCGGTTGCTGTGGCAAGCGGGGGCCGATCCGGCCGGATACGCCACGCCGGTGGTGTTCCGCTACCGGGGGCGCACCGGCCTGCTGGGCTGGACGCCCGAGCACGTGATGTGCCTGGACCCGGACTCGGGACGCATCTTCTGGAAAGTGCCGTACAAGGTATCGATGGGCGTATCGATCGCCACGCCGATGGTGGTGGGGGAGCTGGTGTTTGTAAGCGGCTACTGGGAGGGGGCGCGGGCCATCCGCTTGGGCCAGTCGCTGGCCGAGGCCAAGCTGCTGTGGAAGGAGAACCGCTACCTGCGCGGGCTGATGTCCCAACCCCTTTACCGCGACGGCTACGCCTACCTGCTGGACAAGCGGCACGGGCTGGTGTGTTTTGAGTTGGCCACAGGCAAGCGGCTCTGGACCGACCGCAACCGCCTCACCCCTCGGCAGCGCAACCCGCAGGCTACGCTTGTGTGGTTGGGTCGAAGCGACGAGATTCTGGCCCTTAACGCTCGGGGAGAGCTGGTCCACGCCCGGCTCACCCCCGCTGGATACGAAGAACTCCAGCGCGTGCCCCTGGTGGGCGAGACCTGGGCCCATCCGGCCTATTGCTACGGGAGCGTGTTTGCCCGCGACGACCGACAGTTGATCCGTGCCCGGCTGCCGGTGCGGGGAGCGGCGATAGGGGAGTGAAAGCCTGAAGCTCCGGGGCGGATAAGGAGAGCGAACCGGCACGTCGTGGGCGGGGAGAGCGGCTCCGGGCGTCTTTTTTCAGGATGCGTTGCTTCCCCTGCGGGGAAGGTCCATACTGGTAAGGGGCGTCGATGCGCCCGGGGGCTGGGGAGCAAAGGGGCTGTTGCGCCCTGGACAACGATTCCGTGGAACCGTCGGCCTGCCATGAACAATCTGCCCCTGTCTAGCAGAAAGACCGACCTGACCGGCCGGCAGTTGGGCAACTACCGGATTCTGCGGCGACTGGGACGGGGGGGCATGGCCGACGTGTATCTGGCCGAGCAGGTCTCCCTCCAGCGGAGCGTGGCCCTGAAGGTCCTCCGTGAGGACCTGGCATTGGATTCCACCTATGTGCGCCGCTTCGAGCTGGAAGCTCGGGCAGCCGCCGCGCTGGAGCATGAGAACATCGTCCGCATCTACGAGGTGGGCTACGACCAGGGGCTGTACTACATCGCCCAGGAGTACATCCAGGGGTGCAATTTGCGGGAGTACATGGTCCGCTTCGGCCCGCCCCCGCTGGAAATGGCCGTGAGCATCCTGCGACAAGTGGCCTTGGCCTTGCATCGTGCGGCGCTGAAGGGGATCGTCCATCGGGACATCAAGCCGGAGAACATCCTCATTACCAAGGAGGGGCGGGTCAAGGTGGCCGATTTCGGCCTGGCGCGCTTTGCCGAGGCGGGGGCTTCGCTGAATCTGACCCAAACCGGCACCACGCTGGGCACCCCCCTGTACATGAGCCCCGAGCAGATCGAAGGGCGCAAGGTCGATCACCGCAGCGACATCTATTCCCTGGGGGTGACGGCCTATCACATGCTGGCCGGGGTGCCGCCGTTTCGGGGGGACAACGCGCTGAGCGTGGCCGTGCAGCACGTGAAGGCCCAGCCGGAACGGCTGGAAAACCTGCTGCCGGATCTGCCTCCGGCCTTGTGCCGGATCGTGCATCGCATGCTGGAGAAGGACCCGACGCAGCGGTACGCCTCGGCGGCCGAGCTGCTTCAGGACCTGTACCGCATCCGCTTGCCCGGCCAGGACACCGAACAAGTCCAGGAAGAAACCCTCCCTCTGCCCGAGGTGCAGATGATTCCGGCCGTGCCCGACTCGATCACGCAGCAGTTGGGCACGTTGATGCGGACCCAATCGCTTCAGCTGCAGCAGCGTCCCTGGCGGAGATGGATTTGGGCAGGACTGGCGGTAATGGGGGTGGTGCTTTTGGGCGGGATGGTCGCTTACCGGAGCTGGCCCAGAAGCTGGGTACAGGTGTCCCGGTCGGCGGCCACGGGGGTGCCTCGTCTCCCCTCGGCCGAGGCGCAGCTGCTGCGGGCCATGCAATTGGCCGATTCGGCCCCGCACTGGCAAGCCGTGCTGCAATACTACCCGGACCACCAGCTCTACGTGCTCAAGGCCAAGAAGGAACTGGCGTTGCTTTACCTGCGCAACCAGCAGCTGGAGGCGGCCTTGCGGCTGTTCGACGAGTTTGCCGGGGACCGCGAGGCGGCCGTCTCTTCGCGGCTGTTCGGCCTGGCCGGCCAGGGGGTGGTGTACGCCCTGCAGGGGAATTACGACACGGCGCTGTTGAAGTTTGAAAACTTTCATCAACTCTACAGCCAGCATCGTTCCTCGCGCCCCCGGGTGGATCCGCGACTGGTCCAACTGATGCAAGCCGTGTACCGGCGGTTGCGGAGCACCTACCCGCAGCGGGCCGATGCCAAGCTGGAGCGGCTGCTTTCGGAGATCCAGCCCCAGTCCTCCCAGCAAACCGAAACGCCCTTGCCCGAACAGCAGCCTCCCGGCTCCTCGTAGGGGGAGGCGGGGCGTGGCTGGAAAAAGGAACCCCGATCCCCGGCGACCCAAAGAGGGCTTCCTTGCGTAGTGATTCTGGAGCGATGAATCGTCCCCCGTCCCAGCCTGCGGCCGGCCAGCCCAGCTCGGCGCAGCAGCCGAGCGACGAGGAGCTGCTGCGCCGCTATTGCCACCAGGGGGACCAGGCTGCCTTCGAGGAGCTGATCCGCCGCTACCAGCGGGAGCTGTTCGGCTACTTGTGCCGCACGATGGGCAACCCCACGGCCGCCGAGGACGTGTTTCAAGGCACGTTTTTGCAATTGCACGTCAAGTGCCGGCAATTCGATCCGGGACGCAAAGTGCGACCCTGGCTGTACCGCATTGCCACCAACCAGGCCATCGACTACCAGCGCCGCCAGCGGCGGCACCGGATGGGCAGCCTGCAGCAGTCGGTCTGGTCCGACGGGCAGGAGATGCCCCTGGGAAACCTGGCTGCCGGAAGCGACCAGTCCCCGGAACGCCTGGCTATCCAGGAGGAGAACCGCCGCCGGGTGTTGCACGCCCTGGCCCAACTGCCCGAGGCCGCTCGCCAGGTGGTGGAGCTGGTTTATTACCAGGGCTTGAAATACCGGGAGGCGGCCGAGGTGCTCGGCATACCCGTGGGCACCGTCAAGAGCCGACTCCATGCGGCCTTGCAGAAGCTGGATCGGTTGTTGCACAGATCGGCCCCCCAGCAGGGATTGGATGCGGAACCTACTACCCATGAATTCCCATGACGAACAACTCCTGATCGGCTATCTGCTGCAGGCGCTGGAGCCGGAGCAGCAGCAACAGGTGGCCCGGCGCATCCAGGAAGACCCGCTCTGGCAACGCCAGGCCCAGCGGTGGCGGCGGTTGTTGCACCAGCTGGAGCCGGCCCGGGCCGCCCCCGACCCGCCAGACCACCTGGTCGAGCGGACCTTGCAGGCGATCCACCGCAAAACCGCCACCGCTGGGAGCCAGGAGGCGTTTTCCGGGCGAGCGAGCCGCTGGTCGGTGCTGGATGTGGTCACGGTAGCCGTGGTGCTGGCCCTGCTGGCGTTGCTGGTGTTGCCGGCCGTGGGCTACCAGCGCTTCCGTGCCCAGGTGCTGCATTGCAGCAACAATCTTCGTTACCTGGGCCAGGCCCTGTGCCAGTACCACCACACGCATAATCACTTTCCCGAAACCCCGGCCGAAGGCCCCTTGAGACTGGCCAGTGCTTTCGTGCCCCTGCTTTACCAGAACCATCTGCTGGAAGACCCTGCCCGCTTGCTCTGCTACGCCACCCCCCAGCGGGTCAAAGCCCTCCAATTGCTCACCGTCGAACAGCTGCAGCGGCTTCCCGAGCCGCGCCGCCGCCAGCTGCTGGCCCGCATGAGTGGAGATTACGGCTACTGCATCGGCTATCTGGGGCCCGACGGGAGCTACGTTCCCTTCCGCTGCCAAGGGGACGGTCATCTGGCCCTGATGGCCGATGCCCCCGATCCGCAACGCAGTGGCTGCCCCGGAAAAAATCACGGTCCCTGGGGGTTCAACGTGTTGTATGCCTCGGGGGCGGTTCGTTTTGTCAACGTGGCCAATCCCACGGGCCGGGATCATCTGTTCTGCAACCGCCGGGGGCAGGTCTGTGCCGGTTGCGATGCACGCGACGCCGTGATCCTCCCAGGTTCGGCCCGCGTGCTGCTGGCCCTGGATTAGTCCGGCAAGAGATGCTGGGGGGCACCTTTTCGCTGGCACAGGTGGGCCGGGGTGCCGGCATCTGTTCTGGAGGGGCTGCCCTGTTCCCTTTCCCCTGGGCTGTGGTAGATTGACCCCACTTGGGTTCTCGCCTGGCCGAAATTTGCCGGGCGGCATCTTCCGGGCTCCAACCATCGAGGTCCGCCCATGCTTCGTAACATGCTCGTTGCCCTGGACGGAAGCTCTTACTGCGAACAAGCCACGGAGCTTGGGATTCGCTGGGCCCTGGCGCTGCGGAGCACGTTGACCGGCCTGGGCGTGATCGACGAGCCGGAAATCCGCGCCCCGGAGCCGGTCCCCATCGGCGGCGGGGCTTTCAAGCTGGAATTGGAAGAAACCCGGCTCAAGCAGGCCCGGCTTACCATCGAAGCGGCCGTCCAGCGGTTTGGCCAGTGTTGCCAGCAGCGGGGCGTGGCCTGCCAGGGACTGGTGGACGTGGGCCTGCCGGCCGAGCAGATTACCCGCGAGGCCCAGCGGGCCGACCTGATCCTCATCGGCCAGCAGACGCACTTTCTGCTCGACGGCGAACCGGGGCGCACCGTCCAGGCCCTGTTGAAAGCGCCTCCGCGGCCTGTGGTCGTGGTGCCCCAAAACCCCCCCGAACACAAAACCGTGTTGGTGGCCTACGATGGGTCGTTGCAGGCTTCCCGGGCACTGTGGGCGTTTTGCCAGCTGGGCCTGCCGGAGCTGTTCGACCAGTTCCACGTGCTCACCCTGGATGACGACCCGCAGCACGGCCAGTTGGTCTCCCGCTACGCCACCGAGCTGCTCAAGCAGCACGGCGTGGAAGCCATCCCCCAGGTCCTCTCCTTGAGCCAAAGTGCCGACCAATTGATCCTGCAAGTGGTCCAAGAACGCCGGGCTGGCTTACTGGTAATGGGCTGCTACGGGCGGCCCTTGCTGGTGGAGTGGTTCCTGGGCACCACCACCTTGCACGTGATCCAGAAAGCCACCGTCCCGCTGTTTTTGTTCCAGTAAGGGATAAACTAGCCGGGAAGGCTCCGGCTTTCCGGCGGGGTGTTTGCTTTTTGCCCCCGAATTGCGAACAATGGAGGAAACCGGGCCGAGAAGGCCGGTGGAACGGGAGTCCCCCCAAAGCTCCCGGGGCCGGGCCAGAGGGCCCCCGGATCGGTGGCCTCCGCCCTCCCTGGGCGTACCCTTTTTCTTGAACAGGTTTTCCCATGCGGAAGCGGCGAGATCGTTTCAGGCTCAAGTAGCAGGAACAGCCCATGTCTTCTGTGCTGGAACGACCCACTTTGGTCCTGAATCGCAACTGGCAGCCTGTTGGGGTGGCCAGCGTGGCCCGAGCCTTGATTAAGGTCTATAACGGGGCGGCCAAGATCGTCGATCCCAACGACTACCAGCTCTACACCTGGAGCGACTGGTCGGCCCTGGAGCCTGCCGACGGGGAGCCGTTCATCCAGACCCCGCAACTACGGCTGCGCGTGCCCGAGGTGGTCACCCTGGTGCACTACGACCGCGTGCCGATCAAGCGGGTCACCTTCAGCCGCCGCAACTTGTTCCGGCGGGACAATTACACGTGCCAATACTGCGGGGAGCGCCCCGGCACCGAGGAGCTGACCATCGACCACGTGGTGCCCCGCAGCCAGGGAGGCGAGTCCACCTGGGAAAACTGCGTGGTGGCCTGCGTGCGCTGCAACGCCCGCAAGGCCAACCGTACGCCGCGGCAAGCAAGCATGAGGCTGCTGCGGCAGCCCCGCAAGCCCAAGTGGCGCCCGGCCTACGCTTCGCTGTCGGTAAAGATCGACAGCTGGAGCCGCTTCATCAGCGAAGTGTACTGGAACGTGGAACTGGAAAAGTAGCCGCTTCTCCCTGCACGCATCTTCCTCTGCCCGGCCCGTACCTCTCGGCGCGAGCCGGGTTTTGCTTGGCCTGTTGCCCGCAGCAAGCTATGGTGGCGGTTCCACACTCCAAGCCTTGCTCCCCGGAAACCTGGAGACGCATCCTGCCGCAGCTTGCTCCTGCCCCATGCTCCCGGATCGGGAAAGGTGTGCATGAACCAACCTCAGCCCAACCGCTCCTGGTTCGCCTTACTGGCCCCCGGGCTGCTGGTGGCCGCCACCGGCGTGGGCGCCGGCGACCTGCTCACCGGTGCCCTGGCCGGCTCGCACGTGGGATTGCTGGTGCTTTGGGCCGCGTGGCTGGGGGCGGTGTGCAAGTGGGCCTTGAACGAAGGCATCGCCCGATGGCAAATGGCCACTGGCATCCCGCTTTTGGAAGGCTGGGTGCGGCACCTGGGCACGCCGCTTTATGTGTTCTTCCTGGTCTATCTGCTGGTGTGGTCGGTGGTGGTGGGCGGGGCGCTTGTGTCGGCCTGCGGCGTGGCCGGTACCGCCTTCTGGAGTGGGGGCCAGCCGGAGTGGAGCAAGCGTCTCTGGGGCGTGGGCCACTCGCTCGTGGGGCTGGCCCTGGTCTGGTGGGGCGGGTTCCGCTGGTTCGAGCGGTTGATGGCCTGCTGCGTGGGGGTGATGTTCGCCGTGGTGCTGCTGACGGCCCTGTGCATGCCGCAGGTGGACTGGGCCGCGGCGTTTGCGGGCCTGGTGCCCCAGGCGCCTCCGCCGGCAGGGCTGGGCTGGACCCTGGGCGTGCTGGGCGGGGTGGGCGGCACCGTCACCCTGCTTTCCTACGGCTACTGGATCGCCCATCACCAGCGCCGCGGCGCCGAGGGCCTGCGCACCTGCCGCCTGGACCTGGCCGCAGGTTACACCATGACCGCCTTGTTCGGCATGGCGATGGTGGTCATCGGCTCCCGGTTCCAACTGCCCGAGGGAAAAGCCCCCCTGCTGGCCCTGGAGCTGGCCCGGCTGATCGAGCAGGCCGTGGGTCCGGCCGGGCGGTGGCTGTTTCAGCTTGGGTTTTGGGCCGCCGTGTTCTCCAGCCTGCTGGGCGTGTGGCAAAGCGTCCCCTACCTGTTTGCTCACCTGGTGCTGTTGCGCCGCCACAAGCAAGGCAAGCTGGACCTGCTGGCCGTCCAGCGCCTGGAACACTCGCCCCAGTACCGCGGCTACCTGCTGTTTCTGGCCACCGTGCCGTGCGTGCTGCTGGGCTGGAAGGTGCAGGGCGTGCAGTTGCTCTATGCCGTGCTGGGGGCGCTGTTCATGCCCCTTTTGGCCGCTACGCTGCTTTACCTGAACAACCGCCGCGGCCTGGTAGGCCACGAGCTAAAAAACCCCTGGTGGATCAACCTGCTGCTGGCCGGGGTGCTCTTGCTGTTTGCCGCCCTGGGCGTGCGCTCGCTGTTGCCTTAAGCGGCCCTTTACACCCAGCGGTGGATCGCCCCTTGCGCGGCCAGGCGCAGCGCCACCAGGTACGGCACCGGCTCGCCGCCCAGGGCGTTGAGCACCGTGCCGCCGGCGGTAAAAACGTGCGTGACCCAATCCGGCTCCCCGTACTGCTCCAGGGCCTTGCCCCCTTCGCCCCCGCCCACATACACCTCCACGCCGTTTTCCTTGAGCCGCTTCAGCTGGCCCATGAAGTGCCGCGTCCCTTCGGCAAAGGGCTCCTCCTCGAACTTGCCGAACACCCCGTTGTGGAACGCTACCCGCGGCAGCTGGGGCTTGCGCTGCAAAAGCTCCAGGTAGTTGCCGATCTTGAGCTCAAACAGCTCGCGCGTCTTGGGGCCCACGTCCAACTGCTGCTGG
The DNA here is from genome assembly GCA_026982835.1 of Planctomycetota bacterium. Classification (GTDB taxonomy): domain Bacteria; phylum Planctomycetota; class Planctomycetia; order Pirellulales; family S012-138; genus S012-138. The sequence continues at coordinate 13,524 of JALSGI010000484.1, forward strand.
CCCGGGGCAATCGTTTCGCTCACCGAGCCGTCTTGCAGTACGAAGTCCACCGGCAGGACGAACTGCACCCCGTGTTCCTGGCCGTGCTGCAAGATGGCCGTGGCCTGTTCGATCCGCTCCGGGGGGATGTAGTAGGGCTTGTCGGCGTGTTGCGGGTCTTCGGCCACGCCCAGGCCGAAGTCGCCTCCGGCCAGTCGGGCGGCAGCTTTCTTTAGCGCCATGGCCAGCGAACCGGCCGAGATGACCATCCGCACCTGGCCGCGGCGGACAATGGCTTGCAGGTCGTCCAGCTTGTCGATCTTCAGCCCGCTGAATACCACCAGCGTGGCCTCCAGGCAGCGAAGCAGCGGGCCGCCGAACTGCCCGGCCACATATCGCCCCAGGGCCACCTGCTGCATGGCCGCCGGGAGCACGGTGGTGGAAGTGTCCAGGCTGCCGGCAGCGAAGGCTTCGTTGACGTAGTAGGGCGAAAGCTGCTCGGCCACCTGGTTGGCCAGCCGGGCAAGCGGTTCGGCCAGTTGGTCCAGGTCCGCTTCCTTGGCCTTCCACAGCACGCGTTCGATGGAGTATCGCCGCGTGTTTTCCAGCACCAGCACCGCCCCGGGCCGGGCCGCCTCGATGGCCTCGCGGGCCGCAGGCGCAATTTGCAGTTGATCCTCGTCCAGCCAGTCGCGCACCAGCGGCACTTCTTCCCCGAGCAACTGGCCCAGCCGCGCAGCCACTTTTTCCAGCGTCCCTTCCGGCTTGCGGCCGATGTGGCCAAACACCACCTGCTTCCAGCCGCGCTGGCGGCCGTACTGAAGTGTTTCCAGCATGCTCCGCAGGCGGATATCGCCCTGGCCCACCTCGGGGCCGGGCTTACAGTCCACATCCCCCCGCACCAGCACCACCGTGCCCGAGCCCAACTCGGCCAAGGCGTCCAACCGCGGAATGCTCTCCAGGTACTCCGGCAGCGGGCGGTGGGTTTCTTCCGGGCACAGGCCCAGGATGCGGCGGCACCACTGTTTCATCTGGGCGGCAGTCAGGGGCATGGCCGGTTCCCTCGTCGGTGTTTCTGGGGGAAGTCCTCGTCTCTGGCATGCGATGGATTGCTGGAAAAACGCATCCCAAGAATAGCAAAGCCCCCCGGGTTTGCCAGAGCCCTTGCCACCGGGGGGGCGGATGACGCAGACTAGCAGAGAGCCGCTGTAGCTCGGGCTCCTGTGAGGCTATTTGTCAGTGAGAGGAGCAAGTGCTGGCCGCTGGTTTTTTGGTGAGCCCCGGGCTTCAGCCCGGGGAGGACCTGGAGGCTTGGAGGCGTGGGGGCTTGAGAGCGTGGAGGGGTGGCGAGCCGCGGGCGTAAGCCCGCGGAGAACGGCGAGCTACTGGCTTCAATCGGCGGAGAGCCCAAGAGCCCCCCGCGTAAGCGGGGGGAGAGACGGAATCGGCTTGCGCCGTACGCCGGAGCTTCCGCTCCGGAGCAAGAATAAGCGCCAGTTCTTACAACCGGCAAGCCGCCGGCTTCAGCCGGCGGAGAGCTCCCCGCGTAAGCGGGGAGAGAACCGCGAGTCGGGAGCTTTAGCTCCCGGAGGAAAACAAGCAAAAGCGTTTCTTCGGCTCTCCCCGGACTGAAGTCCGGGGCTCGCCGTACACAAGAACCAACGCCAGCGATAAAACAACCGCGTGCTCATGCACGCGGCCGACCAGCACGAGAACAAACGCCAACTGGCGCCCAAAAACGCAATCCGCCGGCTTTAGCTGGCCGAGAGACCTACCACACCACGGAGAACCGCAACCATGATCCGCCTGGGGGTGAACATCGACCACGTGGCCACGGTGCGCCAGGCGCGGCGGACCAACGAGCCGGACCCGGTTTGGGCCGCCGTGCTGGCCGAGCTGGGCGGGGCCGACGGCATCACGATCCACCTGCGCGAAGACCGACGCCACATCCAGCAGCGCGACCTGCGCCTGCTGCGGGAAACCGTGGCCGTGCTGCTCAATCTGGAACTGGCCTGCGAAGAAGAAGTGCTGAGGATCGCCTGCCAGGTGCGCCCCGACCAGGCCACGCTGGTGCCCGAGCGACGCGAAGAGATCACCACCGAAGGCGGCCTGGACGTGGCAGGCCAGCAGGACCGCGTGCGTCGGGCCGTGGAACAACTGCGCGAAGCCGGAATCAAGGTCTCCCTGTTTCTCGACCCGGAAGAAGCTCAAATCGAGGCGGCCGCCCGCCTGGGCGTGCAAGCCGTGGAGCTGCACACCGGCGGCTATGCCAACGCCCGCGGACAACAGCAACAGCAAGAGCTGCAAAAGCTGGTCCTGGCCGCCGAGAGCGTGCGGCGCCTGGGGCTGGCCCTGCACGCCGGGCACGGGCTCACTTACCGGAACGTACATCCGGTGGCGGCCATCCCCGGCATGGAAGAGCTGAACATCGGCCACAGCATTGTTTCCCGGGCCATCATGGTGGGCATGACCCAGGCGGTGCGGGAAATGAAAGAGCAAATGTTGCTGGCCGTGCAGCATCGGGGGCCGGGGTAGTGGACCGCGGCAAGCAGCTTCCCCGGGCCGTGGTGGCCGTGGTGCCGGACCGCCGGGGCCGGGTGCTGGTGGTGCGGCGTTCCGGGCAGGTGGTGGCCCCGGGCCGGCTGTGCTTTCCCGGCGGGATGCTCCAGAAGGGCGAGACGCCCGAGGCGGCCCTGGTGCGCGAGCTGCGCGAAGAGCTGGGCGTGGAGGCCCATCCGCTGCGCACGCTTTGGACCA
>JALSGI010000485.1 GCA_026982835.1 Planctomycetota bacterium
AGAATGTTCCTCGATACAGAATCGCGTCATAGGACTAGACATATTTTCTGAAAAAAACGGCTCGGCAGGAGCCTCGCCCTCCCAAACTTGCGTTTTTCGACAGGCTGTTAGACTATTGTTTCTCTTCCGGGTAGCAGGCCAGCACGCTGGTGGTGATCCCCCCGCGGGGGCGGAATCGAGCCAGCAACCGCATCCGCCGCGGCCGAAGCACCCGTACCAGGTCGTCCAGGATCCGGTTGGTCAGCGCCTCGTAAAAGACCCCCTCGTTGCGGAACTGCTGCAAGTAAAGCTTCAGGCTTTTCAGCTCCACGCACAACCGGTCCGGCACATAGGTGAAGATGAGCGTACCGAAGTCCGGCTGGCCGGTGCGGGGGCAGACGGAAGTGAACTCCGGGCAGACGATACGGATGTGGTAGTCCCGCTCGGGGGCCGGGTTGGGAAACGTCTCCAGAACGGCGGCAAAGTCTTTGGGGGTGCTCATCGGGACTGCTCCTTGCCGGCCGGGGCGGCGCTGGCTTGTTCCAACAGGTGCTGGAGCTGCTGGTGGGCCAGCTGGAGGCTGCGGGCGGCCATGCGGAAGTTCATGTGCAGGGACACCTCTGGCTGGATCTCCAGGAACAGCTCCACGGCCTGGGTGAACTTGGGGAACTTTTTTCGGGCCAGGCGGAAGTACTTGTCGGCATCTCCTTGCTCCAGAGGCGGACCCAAGGCGTGCATGAAATCATAAAGCGTGCGATAGACCTCTTGCAGGTCTTCGTCTTCTTGGCCCTCGTCGCTGTGTTTCAGAAAAGTGCGCACCATCCACACGTGGCAAAGCTGCTGGTCGAAACGCTGCATCAGCTCCTGCAAGCTCATGCGTCGTTCTCCTGCCACAAGGGGTTTTTCGGTTCGGGCTAAGCTCAGCGGGCCAAAGCGGCTCGGCTGCCCCGGGCTAGCCGGAAGCGGCCTGCGGGGCTCCTTCGGCCGCGGCAGGCTGCGGGGGCGGATGCCCCGCCCGAGGAGCGAACACCAGCACCATCACCGCCCCGGCAATCACCGCCACCAACCCGGCCAGAAAAAGCCCCTGGAACGCCAAGGGTTTTCCGGCCAGCAGGGCTTCCGCCGTGCCGGTGAGCGTGTTGACCACCGGAGCTCCGCCGAAGACCAACGGCATCACGTAAACCGGCTTGCCGCCAAAGTCGAAGGCCAGGATCACCCCCAACGCACCCAACGCACCGGCCGCCCCGGCCGCCAGCGACCAGGCCGTGCCCGCAGCGGTCCACTGCCCGCCGGGGGCCTGTTGCAGTTGCAAAATGGCCAGCGGGATCAGCACGGCGATCAAAAAGTAGGCCAGACCCACGCACATGAACGGCCGCATCCGGCTCCCTTGCATGGCCGCCTGGCCGATGTGCAGCACCGGACCATACGCCCCCCAGCAGAGCATGGTCATCAGCACCGAGAGGGCCACGGGCCAGAACTGCGCTTCCCGGGAGGCGGGCCCCCCACCGGCAGGCTTGTAGATCAGCACCAGGGCCGCTCCGGCCACCACCAGCGCAAGACCCACCAGAAAGGGAAGCCGCACCTGCCGGTACGTCTTGCCCAGGATCATGCTGAAGACGGTGTTGACCACCGGGGCTCCGCCGAAGATCAGCGGCATCACGTACAGGGGACTGCCGCCGAAGTTGAAGGCCAGGATCACGCCCAAGGCCCCCAACGCCCCCACTGCTCCGGCCACCAGGCTGTAGAGCGTGCCGCGGTGGGTCCACCGGCCCCGTTCCCCCCAAAACAGCAACCTTGCCCAGGGCACCAGCACGGCGATCAAAAAGTAGGCCAGCCCCACGCAGATAAACGGCAGCCAGCGGCTGGGGATCACTTTGCCGGTTCCCGCTTCCGGCAGCCCCATCCCGATCTGCCCGTGGTGCAGCACCGGGCCATAAACGCCCCAGCTCACCACGGTCAACAACACAAAGCCCAACACCAAGGGGAAACTGCGCATGGGGGGGACTCTCCTCGGGAAATCAACAGCACTGGCAGGAAGGCACTCCCAGTGTAGCAGCCGTGCCGGGCCGGTCCAATTGGCCGAACTGGGTGCCGAGCCAGCCCGCGGCTTCAGCCGCGGGAGGCGTGGAGGCCTGGGGGCTTGGGGGCTTGGAGGGATGGCGAGCCGCCAGCTTCAGCTGGCGGAGAACAGCGAGCCGCGGGCGTAAGCCCGCGGTTGGACAGCCAGCCGGGAGCGTCAGCCCCCGGAGGAGCCCAAGAGCCCCCCGCGTAAGCGGGGGGAGGCGGCGAATCGGCTTGCGGCTTGCGCAGTGCGGCCTGCGCTGGAGCTTCCGCTCCAATGTTAGAGGAAACGTCAATAAGTAAAAACGGCGAGCCGGGAGCGTAAGCTCCCGGTTGCTCTAAACGAAGCAATAGCCCTATAGTTCCAAACCGCGTGCTCACGCACGCGGCTCGCCGGTGCTTCCGCACCGGGGGCGTGAGAGGCGG
>JALSGI010000486.1 GCA_026982835.1 Planctomycetota bacterium
AGCGGTGGTGGAAAACCCCGAGGTGAAAACACAGCTCCTTGCCAAGGTGGAACAACTGGTGGGGGAAGAAACCCTCATTGCCACCAACACCTCCACCATCCCCATCAATCGCCTGGCCAAGGCGCTGAAACACCCGGAGCGGTTCTGCGGCATCCACTTTTTCAATCCCGTACGCCGCATGCCGCTGGTGGAAGTGATCCGCGGCGAGCAGACCTCGGACCAAACCGTGGCCACCGCCGTGGCATTCGCCAAGCGTTTGGGCAAGTCGCCCATCGTGCTCAAAGACGGACCCGGATTCCTGGTCAACCGGGTGTTGTTTCCCTACATGAACGAAGCCCTGCAACTGATCGGCCAGGGGGTACCCATCCCCGAGATTGAAAAAGCCGCCACGCGGTTCGGCATGCCCATGGGACCGATCGCCTTGTACGACATGGTGGGCATGGACACGGCCCTCTACGCCGGCACGGTAATGCACGAGGCGTTCGGCCAGCGCTACGAGGCTTCGCCCATCCTGATCGACCTGGTGAAGCAGAACCGGCTGGGACAGAAGACTGGCCGGGGCTTTTTCCGCTACGACAATCCCAAGGGGAAGCCGGAGCCGGATCCCGAGCTGGAACAACTCCTGGCCCGGCACATCCAGGGGGATGCCCAACTCTCCCGGGAGCAGATCACCCAGCGGCTCTTCCTGCCCATGCTGCTGGAAGCCACCCGCATCCTGGAAGACGAACTGGTACGCGACCCCCGCGACGTGGACCTGGGAGTGATCTACGGGATCGGGTTCCCGCCGTTCCGGGGCGGGTTGCTGTTTTGGGCCGATACCGAAGGCCCCCAGCAGATCATGAAATGGCTGGAGCCGCTAGTGGAGTTGGGGCCGCGGTTCGAGCCCACCGCCGTATTGCAGGATTGGGCCAAGAGCGGCCGCCGGTTCTATCACATTCTGCCCTAGTTACGACCAGGCTGGTTTCCCATCGACGGAGCTTGTTCCATGAAAACTCCCGTGGTGATCGATTGCGTTCGCACGCCCATCGGCCGGGCTCACAAGGACAAAGGCTACTACCGCCACACCCGCAGCGACGACCTGGCCGTAGGCGTGGTGCGGGCTTTGCTGGAACGTACGGGCATCGACCCGGCCGAAGTGGAAGATGTGGTCTTCGGCAACGTGCAGCAGCAAGGCGAGCAGGGGTTCAACGTGGCCCGCAACGTGGCCCTCATGGCCGGACTGCCCCTGCAAACGGCCGGTGCCACCGTGAATCGGCTCTGCGGCTCCAGTCTGCAGGCGCTGAACCAGGCGGCCCATTCCATCATCGCCGGAGCCGAAGACGTGCAGATCGTCGGCGGCCTGGAGCACATGCACCACGTGCCGATGGACGCCGGACTGGACCTCAATCCCAAGCTGCTGCATCGCACCAGCAAGGGGGCGTTGAACATGGGCTACACGGCCGAGTTCCTGGCTCAAAGCCAGGGCATCTCCCGCGAGGAACAAGACCAGTACGCCTGCCGCAGCCACCAGCGGGCCGCCCAGGCCCACCAAAGCGGCAAGTTCCGCAAGGAGATCGTGCCCACCTGGGCCCGCGACCCCGAGGGCAATCGCTTCCTGGCCACCTGGGACCAGACCGTGCGGCCCGATTGCAGCATGGAAGGGCTGGCCGCGCTGAAACCGGCCTTCATGCCCGGGGTGGGAACCGTCACCGCCGGAAACAGCTCGCCGCTAAACGACGGAGCAGCGGCCATGCTGGTCATGTCCCAGGAAAAGGCCAAGGCCCTGGGCCTGAAGCCCCTGGTGCGGATCGTCGCCTCGGCCGTGGTGGGCGTGGAGCCGGCCGTGATGGGCACCGGCCCCGTGCCAGCCACCCGCAAGGTGCTGAAGCGGGCCGGGCTGACGCTTCAGGATATTGGTCTGATCGAGCTGAACGAAGCTTTCGCCGCCCAGACGATCGCCTGCATCCGCATGCTGGAGCTGGACCAGGAGAAGTTGAACGTCCGCGGCGGGGCCATCGCCATCGGCCACCCGCTGGGGGCTTCCGGCGTGCGCATCGCCACCACGCTGATCCACGCTATGATCGACCACGACGTGGAATGGGGCCTGGCCACCATGTGCATCGGCATCGGGCAGGGGATCGCCACGCTGTTCCAGCGCATCTGAGCCGCGTCGCCGCCGTTCGATCCGCCCCGGCCAGGTGGCGGCTTGCGCCGTGCGGCCTGCGCTGTTGCGCCGGGTGCTTCCGCACCGGGCGGGAATCGGCAAGCGGCTTGCGCCATGCGGCTTGCGGGGGTGCTCCCGCACCCGGCAGAAACAAGGTGGGTTCGTTGGAAACAACGCACGGGGTGCACCTGCGGCTCGCCAGGAGCCTCGCCCTTGTATCTTGAAATTCGCCCCATTCCAGGACAAAACCATGCCAGAAGTAGGTGACCAGTTCATGGGTAAGCGGGGGGAGAGGCTGTTCCGCGAAGCG
>JALSGI010000487.1 GCA_026982835.1 Planctomycetota bacterium
TTGACGCGTCCCTTGCCGCCCGAGGCCAGCGGGGAACAGCATCCGGGACGGCAAAACTCGGAAATCAGCTCATGCTCCGAGCAGTCTTCACAGCAAGGAGCACAGCAGACCCCGCTACTCCCCAAGCCGATCACTAGCATTACGGCAAACAGCCACACCCGCTGAACCAGCCAGCTCATCAAGGTGCTATGACCAGCCATCCCTTCGCTACCGCTGCTAGTAATCGGCGAGAAAAAACGCCCAGTGTATTCCTTATAATCCGGCTGAAAAGGGGCGTCAAGACAGACCGATTCAGCGATCAGCAGCCTGCCGGGCAAGCCGCTAGCGGGACATGGCTTCCAGCAGCCGCACCAGCTCCGGGGGCACCCGGTGGTGCCCCCGGACGGCATCGGCCCAGGGCACGCGCACCGGACGGCCGTCTCGCACCCCCACCATGCAGCCGCTGTGGCCCTGTTCCAGGCACTCCACGGCAAAGGCCCCCAGCTGCAAGGCCAGCAGGCGATCCTCCGGCACCGGGCAGCCGCCCCGCTGCAAGTGCCCCAGCACCACGGCCCGCGTCGGGTAAGGGCATTGGTGCTCCTGGAGCAATCGCTGGATGTCGGCCGCTCCGCCCAGCTCGTCCCCTTCGGCCACCATCATCAGCACGGAGGTTTTTCCCCGAGCTTTCATCTGCCGCAGTTGCTCAACGATGGCCGGGATATCCGTGGGGGTTTCAGGAATGCAGGCGATCTCGGCCCCGCCGGCCAAGGCGCTGTAGAGGGCGATGTAGCCGCTGTGGCGGCCCATCACTTCGACCAAAAACAGCCGCTCGTGGCTTTCGGCCGTGTCGCGCACCTTGTCCATCGCCTCCACGGCGGTGCTCACTGCGGTGTAGAAGCCGATGGTGGCGTCGGTGCCGCACAGATCGTTATCGATGGTGCCGGGGCAGCTGACGATGCGACCCGGGTAAAAGCGACTCAAGGCCATGGCCCCGCGGATGGTTCCGTCCCCCCCGATGGGAACCAAGGCATCGATCCCGTGCCGGTGCAGCACTTCGGCCGCGCGGCGCTGCCCGGGTTCCTTGTACATCTGGGAACAGCGACTGGTGTGCAGGATCGTCCCCCCCCGCTGGAGGATGTTGCTCACGCAGCGCAGCGTCATCCGGGGCTGGCCCTCGGCGTTGATGTGGAAGTCCTCTTCCAACAATCCCTGGTAGCCCCGGCGGATGCCTACTACCTCGTGCCCCCCGGCCAGGGCCGCGCGAACCACCGCCCGGATGCAGGCGTTCATGCCGGGAGCATCCCCACCGCTGCAAAAGACGCCGATCCGCATCCGTTGGCCTCCGTCAGGGCGTTTTCGATTGCTCTTGTCTCGGCGTAGAAGGCCCTCCTGGCGCCGGCAAGCCACAAACGCCGACTTGTAGTTTCTCAAAAAGGGGCAAGTTGCACCAACTGCGGTGAATATGCTTTTTGCTACTTTCGCCGTTGCCAGCTCAGGGGAGTGTCCGACTCCGGCTCTTGGACCCAGACGCTCAGACGTCCGGCCAACAAGTCCTCCAGCAGCGTGCCCAGCAACTGGCGCCGCCAGCCGTGATCCAGGACCGAGGACTCCCCGGCGCCGGCGCCCAGCCGCTGGGCCACCCACTGCCGCAGCTCGTTGGGTGTGCCGACCAGGGCCGGGGCCACTTCCGCCCGGCGGCAATGGCACGACAACACCGCATAGAGCAACTGGCTCAAGGTGCCGTATTGCGAGGCGGCGCTGCGGCGTAGGGGCTCGGGCCATTGTTGTTCGGGCAGGGCCAGGGCCTGGTCGATCTGGCGGGCGATCTGGTCCACGTGGCGGCGAAACCGCTTCCACTCCATGCCGCGGACGGCGACGATCTGGGCCGGATCGCTGCTGGCTCGCCGGGCAAGCTCCACCAGCAGATCGTCGCGGAGAATCTGGCCCGGACGGCGGTTCTGCTGCTGGGCCACCTGGTTGCGCCACTGCCAGAGTTGCCGGGCCACGGCCAGTTGCCGCCGGTCCAGCCCCGAAAGCCCCGAAAGCCGCCGCCAGGTCTCCCGTTCCAGTTGGTGCTGCACCTCGGCCTCCCACCGCTGCATCTCTTCCTCCAGCCAGGCGGTGCGCCCCTTTTCGGCCAGGAGGCGATCCAGTTGCCGGGCCATGGCGGGCAGGTGCACCACGTCTTCCAGAGCGTATTGCAGTTGGGCCTTGCTCAACGGGCGGCGGCGCCAGTCGGTGCGGGTTTCCCGCTTGCCGGAGCTGGTGCCCAGCAGACGCTGCACCAGGTTGGAATACCCGGCCGGGTACTCCAGCCCCACCAACCCGGCTGCCACTTGCACATCCATCAGCCGCGCCGGCCCCCGGCCCATCCGACGCCAGCAAAACACGTACTCCTGCCGTCCGGCATGCACCACCGTGCGATGGTTTCCCGAGGCCAATTGTTCCCAGAAGGGGTCCAATTGCTTGAGC
>JALSGI010000488.1 GCA_026982835.1 Planctomycetota bacterium
ACGATCCGCCCGCCTTGCCGGGTGATGGTCGCCCCGGGGCACCATTTTTTCCAGCGGGCCATTTTCTCTTCGGCCTGCTTGCCGGCCGGGTAGAGCTTTTGCATGGTGAGATCGCCTTCGTGGATGCGGCGTAGCACCACCCGTGCGGCCGTGGGATCGACCTCGAACGTGGCCCCAAACTGAACCAACACCAGCGACAGCCGCACGTACCAGGGCGTAGGGGGAAGCTCGGAGTTGCGCCAAAGATCGTGCGGCAACTGTTCGGCGTGGACCAACCTCACCTGGGCCTCTTGAGCCAACTGGTCCAGCAGCTCCCGGGGGGAGGTCAGCTCCGGCCAGGCAAAGCGCCGGGGGGCGAGCAATCGCCGGCGCAGCGGCAGAGGGAGCCTTTCGATCTCCCGGCGGCGGTGTTCCAGCAGGGTGCGGAACCCTCGGGCCAGCGGCTCGGAGCCCACGTACACCCCCTGGTCGAAAAACGAGATGCCCAGCCGGATCGCTGGCCGCGGATAGCTTTTCTCGTGGCAGTGGGTGCGGTTGTAGAAGTCCACCGCTTCTTGCAGCAGCAGCCGCACCGAGCCGGTGGCCACCAGTTGCATGGGCCGTTGGGGATCGACGGCCCGGCCCAACACCACCGGCACCCGATGCGTGTCCCGAATCCGCCCCAACGCCTCGGCAAACGGCAGCCCGTCCCAGATGACCATCGCCGGAGCGTCCAGTTGTTTTACCAGCGCCGGGCCGGAGAGCCACCCGGGGGCGGCAGCCGCAGCTTCCGGGGCCCAAAGCCCCAGAGCTGCTGCGGTCAAAAGCAACCGGTGGGGAAAACTCTGCGGCGGATAACCTCGGCCGAGCATGCTCTTTTTCCCGGAAGGGAAGGGTCGCGGCAAATTACCCCTCTTCATTGTTCGTTACCAGCGGGAGCCTGCCAAGGATTTTGCTCCTCGGGGCAGGGGTTTCTCGTTGGATTGGCTCTTTCGGGCAATTACACTCGGAATTGGTTTGACCGCCGTCGCACCCCGACACATCTCCCACGAAGCGGCGGGGCACGGACGCTGCTCCCAGCAGGCAGGAGGCCACGGGTGATCGTTGTGGCAAGTTTCCCTCGCAGGAGTAACGACCGTGTCCTCCCCAGGCCGTATGCCCCGGTTGCTTTCCCTGTACCAGGACTATCTGGTCGATCAAAACACGGCCCGGTTCGTCCAGCGTGTTGGCAAACACTACACTGTCGGCACGCTGGAACGCCTGGCCAGCTGGCCGGTGGTGCAGGTGCGGCGAGCGGCCGTGTTTGCCCTGGGACTGATGAGCGACTACGGTTCCAACGCGGTGTTGGGCCGGGCGCTGTCGGACGTGGACCGGGGGGTGCGCCTGGCGGCCGAAAACGGCATCCGTTCCCTGTGGTGCCGTTACGGCTCGCAGGGGCAGCGGCAACTGCTTCAGATCATCATCCAACTGAACACCAGCGGCCAGTTCAAGGAGGCGATCCGCTGCGCCTCGGTGCTGATCGAGGAAGTGCCCCAGTTTGCCGAAGCGTGGAACCAGCGGGCCATCGCCTGCTATTCGCTGGGGCTGTACCGGCAGGCCATCGCCGATTGCCGCCAGGCGCTGGAGCTGAACCCTTACCACTTCGGGGCCGCTGCGGGGATGGGCCAAAGCTACGTGCAGCTGGGCGACTACCACCAGGCCCTGGAGTGCTTCCGCCGGGCGCTGCGGCTCAATCCCAATCTGGAAGGGGTGCGGGCCAACATCCAGCACTTGCAGCGGACGCTGGGGGAGAAGTCCTAGGGCCAGCCGCGCCGTCGAGCCAGTGACTTTTCTGTAGCGGCAGCGAATGTTGCTTTGGTTTAGCAACCGGGAGCTCGTGCTGGCGGCTGGCCGTCCAACCGCCGGCTGACGCCGGCGGCTCGCCGTTGATAAACAAGTACTGACGCCACTCTCGCCCCCGGCGAGCCGCGTGCGTGCGCATGTGGTTATTTTGAACCGTACGGCTGTTGCTTCGTTGAGAGCAACCGGGAGCTTACGCTCCCGGCTCGCCGTGGTGAGCAAGAACCGGCGTTTGTCTTTGTTCTGGCGAGCCCCGGGCTTTGTACGTGTTTAGCCAGCTAGCAGCCGGAGGACCGACGCCGCAGGCGTCGCAGCTTCCTAGCCGGGGGTCGTCAGACCCCCGGAAGGCAGCGTTTTTCCTTGTCCTTGAGCATCCCGAAGGGATGCCAGATGGAGGAGCCGTGCGCTGTTTCTGGCACCCCTGGCGGGGTGCTGGGTGGGTAATGGCCGTGCTTTCCGGTGGTCTCCGCTGCGCTCCGACCACCGGCTACAAGGCTGGCAAGCCTTCGGCTTGCTTTTGATCTGGGGGCACTCCGTTTTGTGCTGGCACGCTAAACACGTACGGGGAGAGCCGAATAAGTGCATTGCGTTATTTTTCTCCGCCAGCTGAAGCTGGCGGCTCGCCG
>JALSGI010000489.1 GCA_026982835.1 Planctomycetota bacterium
CCAGCCGGGTGATCCGCAGCAGCGTGCGATTGACACTGTTGGTGGTGGTGATGCGCAGATCCCCCCCGCGCTGCACCAGGCCCTCTTTGGCCTCCAGCAGGGCTTCCAGGCCGTGGCTATCGACCACCTCCAGCGCGTCGATGTCCAGCACCACCTGCACCGGCTCCAGGGAGGCGAGGAAGCGGGCCACCTCGCCCGCTTCCTGCCCGGCTAGCTCGTCGGTGGTATGGACCACCACCACGTTGCCGAACACTTCGGTAGGTAAGCGCATGGTCGCTTTGGGGCCAAGGGGTCTGTTCCTGCGGCGGCGCACCGCAGCAGGGGCGGGGTTCTAAACGGTGGACTGGGCCGGGGCGCGCCCCAGCAACTGAAGCACCTTCGCCTCCAGCTCCCGAGGGCTGAACGGCTTGGTAAAAAGCGCCGAGACGCCCAACGCCTGTAGCTTCTGCTGGGAAAGCTCGTACCCTTTGCCGGTGAGCAGGATCACCGGAATGCGTGCCGTGGGTTCCCAGCGGCGGATGTGTTCGATCAGCTCCAGTCCGTTCATGCGGGGCATCTGGCAGTCGGAGACGACCAGCTGGGGCGGCTGCTGCTGGATGCGTTGCCAGGCTTCCGCCCCGTCCGAAGCGGTGAGCACCTCCAGCCCGGCCCGGCGGAGCTTGAACTCCACGGCCCGCACAATGTGCGTCTCGTCGTCGCAAACCAAAACTCGGGCGGTCATGTCGCTTCTCCCTTGGTGTCGCATCGATGGTGGGACCGCTTGTGGGAAACTGCCAACCGGTTTCAGCCTGGCCTGGGAGCAGCGGGCTCGGGAGGGCGGCCGGCCCGACTAAGAGCCTATCCGAAAAATCCCTGCGTTCTCGGAAATAGTGAGGCTCGAACAATTTTTCGGATAGGCTCTAAGACCGGCACACGGCGGCCGAGGAGGAAGTGCTTCCCGGGCCCTCCCGCATGCCGTGCCCTCCGGCGCTGGGCAGCTCGACGATGAACAGGCTCCCCTGGCCGGGATTGCTCTCCACGCGAATCCTCCCCCCGTGCAAGTCCTCGATGATGCTCTTGGCCAGGGGCAGCCCCAGCCCCGTGCCCGAGGCCATGTGGCTGTCCTTCTTGATCCGGTAAAACTTGTCGAACACGCGCTTGGCTTCCTCCGGGCTCATTCCCACCCCGGAGTCCTCCACCTCGAATTGCACTTGGTCGTCCCGGCTGCGGCTGCGGACCACCACCCAGCCCCCCTGGGGCGTATATTTGATGGCGTTGGAAACCAGGTTGATGGTGGCTTGCAGCAACTGGTCCCGATCCCCCAGCACGCGGAGGCACAATGAACTCAGCTCGCTGCGCAGTTGGATGCTTTTTTCTTCGGCACTGGGCCGGAGCACCCGCACGGCTTCCTCCAGCACTTCGTTGAGCGGCACCACTTTCTTTTCCACCTGCACCACGCCGGCTTCGATGCGGGCCAGGTTGAGCAGGTTCTCGATCAGCCGCCGCAGGCGCTCCGCCTGGGAATCGATCACCCGCAGGAACTCTTCCAGCGTTTCCGCGTCCTCCACCTCCCCATCCAGCAGCATCTCCGTGTAGGCCCGGATCCCCGACAGCGGGGCCTTCATCTCGTGACTCACCGCGGAGACGAATTCGGCGTGCCGCTGCTGGGCCGTCTTCAGGGGCGTCAGGTCGTGCAGGAGCACGCTCCAGGCGAAAAGTTCCCCGGGAGCCTCCGGGGCGGCAAACGACGTGGCCACGGCCTCGTAGTGCCGCGTGCTGCCCCCCACCTCCCGCTCAAGCTCGCAGGAAGCCGCCGCCGGCACCCGCCGTTGCCGGAGCGTCTCCCAAAGCCGCTCCAGCCACGAATGGCCCAATTGCGACAAGGGGACGGGGAACTTCGGTTCGCTCCCCAGGTCCAGCACGCGCCTCGCCGCCGCATTGGCCATCGTCAACCGGCCCTCCCCGTCCAGCAGCAGCACCGCATCCGGTAGGCTTTCCAGAAACGGGCCCAGCGACTGGTCCGGCTTTTGCCGCCGCTGCAATTGCTGGTGCAACTGTTTTTCCTCCAGCTCCAGCACCCGTTGGGCCAGGCTTTGGACACTTTCCAGCAGCGGCTGAAAACCGCTCCGCCACCAGGGAGACAGCCGTAGTTGCTGCCACTGCACCTCGGACCAGTTTTCGGGCGGCAGTTGGGCCAGCTGGCGCAGGCAATGGCGCAACTGACGATGGTGCCAGTGCACCCCCCAGGCGTATCCCACCAAACCCAAAATGGCCACCAGCACCAGCAGGTCCATCACCAGGGTCTGTCGCGGGGGATTCTCCGCCGCGGTAAGCGTGCAAAGGACCACCACTGCCGCCAAGGCGGTCAGGGCAACAACCAAGGCCAGATAGGTAAGGCGGCTGGAGGTGAACATGCTCTTTGGTGGTTTTGGGGCGAAGAGACGAACAGATCCCGCTGGA
>JALSGI010000490.1 GCA_026982835.1 Planctomycetota bacterium
ACGGGGCTCGCGGCTGGATCGGCACATGAACATCGGCTACGGGCACGTTTCGCTGGAAGGGTTCCGCCTGCTGCTGAACGATCCCCGCTGGCAACGCACTCCGATGTACCTGGAAACCCCCAAGGGGATCGATCCGGTGACCGGGCTTTCCTGGGACATGCGCAACCTGGCCCTGCTGCGGGCCCTGGTGGGCAAGCGGCGGGTGCCGCCGCAGGTGCGGCGCAAGTTTTTCCCGGCCGAAGCCGCCGGCAGGTGAATCGACTTCTGCGGGCATTTATAATCGCCCGTGTCGGTGGAGCCCTCCCCGGCGAGCCGGGGGCTGGCCGGGGTTGCCGCCTTCGACGCAAGAACAGTCGCTGATTTTTTACAAGCTGATTTTTTACAACCGGCGAGCCGCCGACTTCAGTCGGCGGAGAAAAAAACGTAAATAGCACTCGGTGCTTCCCTGGTACCAGATAGCAATCGCCAATCGCCATCGGCCGAAACTCACACCGTTGCCGGACGCCACCGCGCAAACACACCTTGCCAGGAAAGGAAAACCCATGTACCGCTGGATTTTGTTTGGCACGGCGCTTTTCATAAGCTGGTCTGCCTTGTGGACACCCCTGGCGGCCGATGAGCCCCTGCGGCCCAACATCATCTTCATCCTGGCCGACGACCTGGGGTACGGCGATCTGGGCTGCTACGGCCAGCGGGTGCTGCGCACGCCCCACCTGGACCGCATGGCCCGCGAAGGAATGCGTTTCACCCAGTTCTACGCCGGCTGCACCGTCTGCGCCCCGAGCCGCTGCGTGCTGATGACCGGACTGCACATGGGCCACTGCTACATCCGCGGCAACGCCAAGGTGAACCTCCGGCCCCAGGACGTGACCGTGGCCGAAGTGCTCCGCGGGGCCGGCTACCGCACGGGGCTTGTGGGCAAGTGGGGGCTGGGCCACGAGGGCTCCACCGGCGTGCCCACTCGCCAGGGGTTCGGTTACTTCTTCGGCTACCTGGACCAGCACCACGCCCACAACTACTATCCCACGTTCCTGCTGCGCAACGAAACCCGCGTGCGACTGCCCAACGTGGTGCCCAACGAGGACCGCTACGGCGGCGGGGTGGCCACGGTGCGCCGGGTCTATAGCGGGCAGTTGCTCATCGAGGAGGCGCTGCGGTTTATCGACCAGCACAAGGACGAACCGTTTTTCCTCTACTTCGCTCCCACGCTGCCGCATGCCAACAACGAGGCCCGCAGCCGCGGCATGGAAGTGCCCGACTATGGCCCCTGGGCCGATCGCCGCTGGCCGGAGCCGGAAAAGGGGTTTGCCGCGATGGTTTCGATGCTGGATGCCCAAGTGGGGCAGATTCTGGATCGCCTGCGCCGTCACGGAATCGCGCAACGGACGCTGGTTATCTTCTCCTCGGACAACGGCCCGCACCAGGAAGGCGGGCACAAGGCCGACTTTTTCGACTCCAACGGCCCCTTGCGCGGCATCAAGCGGGACTTGTACGAAGGGGGCATCCGCGTGCCCACCATCGCCTGGTGGCCGGGCACGGTTCCCTCCGGTACGATCAGCGAGCACATCGCTTATTTTGGCGATTTTCTGGCCACCGCCGCCGAGCTGGCCGGGGTGGAGTGTCCGCCGGGGCGGGACAGCATCAGCTTCCTGCCCACGCTGCTGGGCAAGCCCCAGGAACAAAAGCAGCACCGCTACCTGTACTGGGAGTTCTACGAGCGCGGCGGCGCCCAGGCCGTGCGGCAGGGACGTTGGAAGCTGGTGCGCAAGCCCTGGAACTCTCAGGCCCGGGTGGAGCTTTACGACCTGCAAACCGATCTGGGAGAACAACACAACGTGGCCGCTCAACATCCCCAGGTGGTGCAGCGGCTGCTGGGCTACATCCAGGAGGCCCATCGCCCCGACCCGCAGTGGAAAGTGCGCGGGCGTCCCCGGCGCGGCAAGCGTCCCGTGCGGGGCGGCTCCTCGGGCAAGGGAGCCGGTCGGCCATGAGCTTGCCCGAGCCGCTGGATGCCCTGGTGGTGGCCCCCCACCCGGATGATGCCGAACTGGCCCTGGGCGGAACCATCGCCCGGCTGCTGGGTGCCGGCTGGCGTGTGGGCGTGGTGGACCTGACCACCGGCGAGCCCACGCCGCTGGGCAGCGAGCAGACCCGGGCCCGGGAAACCCAAGCCGCCACGGCAGTTCTGGGCCTCTCCTGGCGGGAAAACCTGCGCCTGGTCAACCGTTCGCTGGTGCCGGACCTGGAGGCGCGGCGACTGTTGGCCGGAGTGTTTCGCCGTACCCGGCCCCGCTGGGTGTTTGCTCCCTACTGGCTGGATGCCCACCCGGACCACACGGCCGCCAGCCGCCTGGTGGAGGAGGCCCGCTTCTGGGCCAAGCTGAGCAAAAGCGACCTTCCGGGCCAGCCCCACTACCCGCAACGCATCTGGTACTACTACTCGCTTCACCTGCGCCGCGTGCCCGATCCGCTGCTGGTGGTCGATATTACGCCCTACTGGGAGACCAAGCTCCAGGCGGTAAGCAGTTACCGCAGTCAGTTTGTGGATCCCTACCCGCAGGGGGAGTTCCTCCAGCGGATGGAGACGCAGGCCCGGTTCTGGGGCCAGATGATCGGCACTCAGTACGGCGAACCGCTTACCACCCGGGAGGTGCTGGGCGTGGAGGACTTTTCCGGGCTGATTTAGCTTGTGCTCTGTCAATCAGGGACGGCAGCTCGTAGCGTTGGAATCCCGCCCGGGGAGAAGTACAATTCCAAAGATGCCCCTTGTCCGCAAATGCCGTAAGGGTGGGAACGACTTTCCCCCGGCTGATCGGTTTTTGGCCCGCAAAGTGAGCTTTCCCCATCACCTTTTTCAGGAGTGAACAATGCGTCGTCCCAATTTGCTCTTGGGTGTGCGATCTGTGCGTTTCGGGTTGTGTTTGGTGATCCTTGGGCTGGCCTTGGGACAGGGGATTCACCTGCGGGCCGAGGAGAACAAAAAGCTCAGCGAAGCCCAGGCCCGGCTGTTGGAAGTGGCCAAGTACCTGGCGGCCGACGAGCGCCAGGGCCGGGGGATCGGCACCCAGGGGCTGGACCAGGCGGCCCAGTTCATCGCCGACCAGTTCAAGCAGTTGGGCCTGAAGACCGACCTGGTGGAAGGCTCGCCGTTTCAGACATTCACCCTGCAAAGCTCCGTGCGGCTTGGTAAAAACAACAAGGCCGTGCTGCACGGCCCCAACCAGTTCGTGCTGCCGCTGCAACTGAATCGGGACTATCGCCCCCTGGCCCTGGGAGGCAGCTACCAGGGCAAGGAACCGCTGCCGCTGGTGTTCGTCGGCTATGGGATCACCGCCCCGGACCTGGAATACGACGACTACCAGGGGGTGGACGTTGAGGGCAAGGTGGTCATCGTCCTTCGCAAGGAACCACAACAAAACAACCCGCACAGCAAGTTCAACGGCACCAACACCACGCAGCATGCTTTGTTTACCCGAAAGGTGTCCAATGCGTTCCAGCACGGGGCCGCGGGCGTGATCCTGGTCAACGACCGGTTCACCATTTTGCAGCAAGCCCGGCGGCGGCTTGCTCGATTGGAATCGTTGCTCCAAGCCGCGGAAAAGACTCGCCAGGAGCTGGAGGCGGCTCGCAAACAAGCCAGCTTGCAGAAACTGAAATCCCTTGCTGCCCAGGCCGCCCGGCAAGGCACCCAACTGGCCCAGGCCGCCCGCGGCCTGGAACCGGCCTTGGACGGCTTGCTGCCGTTTCGGATCGGCTCGGGCAGTTCGGCAGCGGGGCGGGAGATGCCGGTGGTGAGCATCACCCGGGCCACGGCTGATCGCATCCTGCGCAGCGCCCTGGGCAAGACGCTGGAGCAGATCGAGCAGGAGATCGATCAGACGCTCAAGCCGCAGAGTCGGGAGCTGCGGGAGTGGCGGATCGAGCTGGCCACCCAGGTGCAGCGTCGCCGGGCCGAGGTGAAAAACGTGCTGGCTCTCTTGCCCGGAGAAGGCCCTCTGGCCGAGGAACTTGTCGTGCTGGGAGCCCACTACGACCACCTGGGCCTGGGCGGCTTCGGTTCGCTGGCTCCGGGCAAGCGGGAAGTTCACAACGGGGCCGACGACAACGCCTCGGGCACCACGGTGCTGCTGGAGGTGGCCCGACGCCTGGCCCGGCTCGGCCCGCAAAAACGCAGCATCCTGTTCATCGCCTTCACGGCCGAGGAGCGGGGGCTGATCGGCAGCGCCTACTACGTCAACCACCCGGTGCTGCCGCTGAAAAAGACCGTGGCCATGATCAACCTGGACATGGTGGGCCGGTTGCAGAAGAACCGGCTCATCCTCCAGGGAGTGGATACGGCCAAGGAGTTCGACACGTTGATCCGGCAACTGAACGACAAGTACCAGTTCAACCTGGTCCGACGCCCGGGGGGGCAAGGGCCCAGCGATCACACGTCCTTCTACCTGAAGGGCATTCCGGTGATGCACTTTTTCACCGGGTTGCATCGGGACTACCACCGGCCTTCGGACGATTACGACAAGCTGAATCTGGAGGGCATGGAACGGATCGCCTCGATGGTGACCGACGTGATCGTGCACCTGGCCAATGCCGCGCAGCGGCCGACCTTCGTCAAGGTCAAGTCGCGTCCCCGGCCCCGCCGTCCCCAGGGCGTGCGGCCCTACTTCGGTTCCATTCCCGATTTTGCCTCCGAGGGGCCCGGCTACCGGCTCATGGGCGTGGCCGAAGGCTCTCCTGCGGCCAAGGCGGGCCTGCGGGGCGGGGATGTGATCCTCCAGCTGGGCAAGTACAAGGTGGACAACCTGGAGGACTTCGACGGAGCCTTGCGGAAGTACAAGGCGGGGGACAAGGTACCGGTGAAGATCCGCCGCGGGCGGCAAACGCTCACCTTGCAGGTTACCTTGGGCGAGCCTCGCTAGCCGATCCCCTCCTGGCTACGGAGAGCTGCTCCTTCGGGCCCAGGGAAATCCCGAGCCACCCGTCCTCCACCACGCACTGGGTCATCGCCAGCCGGTCCAGCAGGGGGCTCTGCTCCCAGGCGGGGGGGAACAAGGGCCACTGGCGCTTGCTGGGGAAGATGCGATTGAAAATGCCCCGCACGATCAGCGAGGAACCCAGTGTTCCGCCGAGCTGGCCCTGGAGCTTCACGTGGCCCTCGCGTTGCAGGTAGAACCAGCGCCCTTTCCGCACCGGCCGATAGCCGACCTGGACGGAAAGGTTTTGCCAGCGATGTTTCGTGGTGACCAGCTCCGCCAAGTGGATATGGAGCCAGACTTTGCCTTGGCTCATGTGGACGACCACCGGGCGGTGCTGAGCAAAGCGAAACGCGGCTCGGCGTTCCTTCTTCCCCAGTTCCACCGGCACGTCGAGCAGGGACTGTAAGTGCCGTTCCAGTTCCGGCATGGTGAATCGCCGCCCGGCCAGTTGCAGCCGGTCCAGCACGTTGTTAATGGCCGATTGATGCACCTGCAAGCTGGCCCAACTGCCGGCCAGAGCCCGCGGCCGCGGGGTGTGGGCGCCCAACTGGTCCGGTCCGGCCAACCGAACGCGGAGAACCAGGCGTTGGGAAGTGGTGTGGGCCAGCAGCAGCGGGTCCAGCCGGAGCCGCTTGCGGAGCTGATTCAGTCGGGCCATCCGCTTGCGGTCCAGGGCCGCCAGGGCCTGGTCCACCTGGCGATCGAATTGGGCCTGGATCCTCCGGCGGAGCTTCCAGCGGGCCTCGGCTTGGGCCTCCGGGAGCATCTCTTCCCGCTGCGAAAGGGCAATCTCCCGCACCAGATCGCCCAAAAGCGGAAGCCCGTCCAGTTCCGTTTCAATGCCTGCCAGTTCGGAGCGGGCATCCAGTTCCAGCCGGGTAGGCCAGCTGCGCAGACCATCGGGCCGCAATTGGATCAGGCGTTGGGCGGAGAATCGGGCCACGGTACGCTCGTGCGTGGTCACCAGCCCCTGGCTGGCTTGGGTCCACGAACGCACCAACCCTCGTGCGGTGATCACCAGCCGGGCGCCCTGCCCGGGAAGCGTCCGCACGTCCACTCGCGTAGTTGTCCAACTGCGCCCGCGGACCGGAATCCCCAGAATGGTATCGTACACCCGTTGCCAGCGAGGTGGGGCCTGGGGGACCAACTGGGCCAGTAGTCGATGGTGGACCGCCAGGCGGAGATTGGTGTTGTTCCAGTGGTTGACAAGCTCCCACGGTTGCAAACCGAGCGCCTCGGACGACCCGTGTTCGACCAGCTGCAAGTACCGCACCAGCAACGCTCGGGAAGCCTCGTCCTCGGTCTGCTCGAACTGTTCCACCACCTGGGGCAGCCCCGTGGCCTCGAACCGCCCCAACGCGCAGAGGCAAAGTTGCCGTTGCAATCGCTGAAGCTGCTCCCACTGGGAGAGGCGTTCGTATTGCGGATCGCGCCGCAGCGTGTCCACCCGGTTCAAAAACTCGGCCACCAGGCGCTCCCACCGCCGCGATTCCTGCGGGGGGGCCTGGGCCTGTTGTTTCAGCTCCGGCAGCAGCAGGAACCGCTGCCAGGCTTCCTCGGCTCCGGCTCGCTGCAGGGCTTGCTCCAGGTCCACGGCCGAGGCAAGCAACGCCTGGGGAGTGTGCCTGGCCAGCTGATGCTGCTCCCGCTGCCAGCGGGTAAGGCGAGCCACGGATTGCCAGAGCACTCGGCGGCGGGCCAGGGCGTGTGCCAGGCGGCGCAGGGCCGCTGCTGCTTCCGGCGGTTGCGAGTCGGCCAGTTTCCGAAGCTGCGATTCCAAATGCCGCTGTTGCTGGCAAAGTTCCTCGATCTCCTCGCCCCGACCCACTCGCTGATAGAGCTCCCCGCTGCAGCGAACGCTCCGATCCAGCAGCTTCGGGTCGATCCGGTGGTCGGTCACCGCTTCCAGGTAGCGTTTCAGGCCGGGCGGACAAGTGCTCCAAGCAGCGGCGGTTGCTTCGCCGGGCTGGGGCACCATGGACTTCGGCGGAACCGGTGCGGGAGCCCGGGCCGCCACCGGCCGGTTCAACCTCAGCTCCCCTGCGGGCCGAACGGGCAGATCGTCCGGCTCCGGTTCCCGTGCGGCGGTAATCGGCTCCGGGTGGCTCGGCTTCGGGGCTACCAAGGGGGACGGCACCGGGGACTGCACCACCGCTTCGGCTGCCGAGGGCAGCAACAGCCGGGGGCCGACCGATTGCGGTTCCGGTTGTGCCGCCTCCGGGGTCGGCAGCGGCCGCTGGGAGGCGGGGTGCACCAGGGCGTGGATTTCCCCGGGCTTGGGATTTCCCAAAGCCGCCTGCGAAATGGCTTCTGCCGGGTGGGACGTCTGCGGCCGGGAAGCCCCCTCTTTTTGCGGCTCATCCTGGGCCAGAGGAATTGGCTCCGGTGCTTCTTTCCCGGACAGGGGCCAGCTCAGCCCTTGTTCTTCCTGTTCCAGCGTGGCGCTGTCCCAGCGCTTCGGCGCCAGGAAGCTGAGCACCAACAACGCCAGCAGCAACGCGACACCGGGCCAGCGTCGGGAAATTTGCGACGAGGTCATCCACGGCCTCCGTGCGGGCACAGGAAACTCTAGCTACCGTGACCTGATCTCCCGAGCCTTCGCAACACGCCGGCTTTTTCAGGAACCTAAGATGCCCGGGCAGGTGAACCCCAAGGCCGACTCCCTTGCTGCAATCGCAGGGAAGTTTCCGGTTTTGGGGATTCGTTAAGCTGTTATCGGCACCAGCAGCCCGGGGAACCACCTGGGGGAGACAAACCGGAAAAGTTGCACTCCCGGGTTGTAACGATCCCCGGCCTGCTGGGCGTTTGGGAAGAATGGGTGAATTGGGGTAGTGCTATCGGGGGGCTTCTCCCTCCCCCGTCTTTTCCTTTCGATACCCCCCTTCCGGTCCGTGCCGGAGGCGGACCGGATCGAGGCGTGGCATCGGTTCTACTTCTCGTAGCGCGGAAGCGGCCGGTACGCATTGCATCGCCGGCCGTGCTGCAGTTGGAGTCGGTCTCTTCCTCCAAGCGAAAAAGAAAATACCCCAGCGGCTCCTTTCCCCTGCCAAAGCCCACGAGAGCCTGCCTAAGCGGTTTTTCTCTCTCGCCCCAACAGGAGACGCATCGCATGGCCCCTAGAAAACAGCGCGTGTTCCGCATCGTCACCCGGGCGGCCGACGGGTCGCTGCGCATCCAGGACTATCCTTCGCTGGAGCCGATCGAGAAGATGCACCAGCAGATCGGCATCGAGGATTGCAGCACCGATTTGTCGCTGCGGGGGTTGCCGGTCTATCGCGGGCTGATCGGCCCGATGTCCGACGGGGACAACATCATCCGCTACGAGTCGCCCGAGGTGTTCGAGACACTGACCAAGGAATGGATGACCAAAAAACCGCGCCGCCGCACCCGCACCCGGCGGCAACAGGGGACTTCCCAGGACTCCGGCTCGTAGGTAAAACACTTCCCGTGGTTACCAAGAATCGACCTGGGAAACCCTTCAGGAGCAGCAACGATGGCCGCGCGCATCGACTGGTACTACCACCGCAACGGGTGACGCACCTGTGCTAAAGCGCAAGAGTTTCTTGCCGACCGCGACGTACAGGTGCGCCAGCAAGCCGACGCCCGCAAACAGCCCCTGGGCCCCGAGGCCGCCTTGGAACTGGCCCGCGGCGTAAACGACATCTACGTGGCCAAGGGCAAAAAGGTGGTGCACTTCAACATGAAGAAAGACCCGCCGGCGGACGAAGAGCTGCTCAAGCACCTGCTGGGTCCCTCGGGCAATCTGCGCGCCCCGACCATCCGCCGTGGTAAGAAGCTGTTTGTGGGATTTTCCGAGGAGCTGGGCCAGCAGTTGGTCAAGTAAGGGGGCGCAACGGCTAGCTCACCTGGCGGGTGTCGCTGCGGCGGGGGGAGTGCCGCCGGGGCGAGCAGCTTTGCGCCAGGCGACGGCAGGTGCGCACCAGTCCGGCGGTATCCAGCCCCAGGTCGGCCAGCAGCTCCCCGCGTTCGCCGTGCTCGATGAAGCGATCGGGGATTCCAACCCGGTGCAGGCAAGTAGTGTCCAGCCCCAGGTCCACGGCCCGCTCGGCCACGGCGCTACCAAAGCCGCAGGCCAGGGCCGCTTCTTCCACGGTGAGCACAAAGGGCGAGTCGGCCAGTGCGGCCCGCAGCACCTCCTCATCCAGCGGCTTGACAAACCGGCAGTTGACCACGGTCAGCTCCAGGCCGTCCTCCTGGGCCAGCGTGTCGGCGGCTTGCAGGGCATATTCTAGCAAGGTGCCGCAGCAGAGAATGGTTCCGGCGGTGCCGTCGCGGAGCACTTCCCAGCGGCCAAGCTCTACGGGGGCCACCTGCCGGGACAGGGAAGCGGCCGGGGCCTTCGGATAGCGGATGGCCACCGGGTGCCGCTGCTGCAACGCCCAGGGCAGAAGCAGCCGCAGGTCCTCGGCGTCGCCGGGAACGGCCACGATCATGTTGGGAAACAGCCGCATGTAGCCCAGGTCGAACACCCCGTGGTGGGTGGGTCCGTCCGGGCCGGTCAGCCCGGCCCGATCCATCATGAACACCACGGGCAGGTCTTGCAGGGCCACTTCCTGGAAGATCTGGTCGAAGGAGCGCTGGAGGAAGGTACTGTAGATGTCCACGATGGGCCGCAAGCCCGCCTTGGCCTTGCCGGCGGCGAAGGCCACGGCGAAGGACTCGCAGATGCCGGTGTCGAAGAAGCGGTCGGGAAAATCTTCCCGCACCCGCTCCAGCTTGTTCCCCTGGCACATGGCGGCGGTGATGACCGTCACGCGCGGATTGGCCTGCATCTGCTGGTGGATCGTCTCGGCGGCCACGGCCGTGTAGGGCGGGGGAGTTTTGGCCTTGGCCGGGCGGATAGGGATGATCTGCCCTCCCTCGTGCCGGAAGGGGCTGGGCGTGTGAAAGGTGACCGGGTCCTGCTCGGCCGGGGCAAAGCCGTGCCCCTTTTTGGTGATCACATGCAGCAGAATGGGCCGGGGCACCCGTTTGACCATCTCCAGGTAACGCAACAGCTCTCCCAGGTTATGCCCGTCCACCGGGCCCACGTAGTCGATGCCCAGTTCCTCGAAGAGCATCCCGCCGTGCAGGCCCGCCTTGACCGCCTCCTTGATCTGCCACAGGAACCGCTCGGCCGGGTCGCCCACCAGGGGCACCCGCTTGAGAAACTGCACCACTTCCCGCTTCAGGCTGCGGTAGAAGCGGTTCATCCGCACGCGGTCCAGGTAGTGGGCCACGGCTCCCACCCGGGGGCAGATGGACATTTCGTTGTCGTTGAGAATGATCAGCACCGGCCGCTTGAGCCCGCCGAGGTTGTTCAACGCCTCGAACACAATGCCCGAAGGCAGCGCCCCGTCGCCCACCACGGCCACTGCGTGGCGATCTTCCTGGCCCAGCAGCTCGTCCCCCACCCGCAGTCCCAGCATCGCCCCCACGGCGCAGCCGGCATGGCCGGTCATGAACAGGTCGTAGGGGCTTTCGTGCGGGTTGGGGTAGCCCATCAACCCGCCCTTTTTGCGAATGGTGTGGAACTGCTCGTAGCGGCCGGTGACGAGCTTGTGCGGGTAGATCTGGTGGCCGGTGTCCCAGATGAGCCGGTCGCGGGAGAAGTCGAACGTGCGGTGCAGCGCCAGGCACAGCTCCACCACGCCCAGGTTCGAGGCGAAGTGCGCCGTGCGCGTGGCCAGCAAGCGGCACAGCTCCTGGCGGATTTCCTGGGCCAGTTGTTCCAGCTCTGGGAGCGAGAGCCGCTTCAGATCCTGCGGCGAGCGGATTTGTGGCAGCAGTTGGGCCATGCTTACTGGTTCCTTTCCAGCACGAATCGAGCCAGGGCCACCAGGCCCGGGTGCTCCGCCCCGGAGCGGGCCAGGGCCTCCAGAGCCTGGTCCGCCCAGTGCTTGGCTTTTTCCCAACTGGCTTCCTTGCCCAACAGGGCCGGATACGTCAGTTTACCACGCCGGTCGTCTTTGCCCACCCGTTTGCCCAGTTGCGCCTCCTGCCCGTGGCGATCCAGCAGATCGTCGCGGATCTGGAAAGCCAGCCCCAGGCATTGGCCGTAGCGGGCCAGGAGTTTGGTTTGTTCCGGGGAAGCCCCGGCGCACAAGGCTCCAAGCTGGGCCGAGGCGGAAAAAAGCGCGGCCGTTTTGCGCCGATGGATGGCCTGAAGCTGTTCCAGCGTGCCCTGTTGCCCCTCGGC
The DNA here is from genome assembly GCA_026982835.1 of Planctomycetota bacterium. Taxonomy (GTDB): domain Bacteria; phylum Planctomycetota; class Planctomycetia; order Pirellulales; family S012-138; genus S012-138. The sequence goes on from JALSGI010000490.1 coordinate 11,173, forward strand.
GGCCAGGTCGTCGGCCTGCCCCCCCACCATCCCGCAAGCCCCGGCGGCCCGAGCCAGCACGGCGGCACACTGGGCCGCCACGGGAGCCGGGCGTACCGTGGTGGTCAACACCTCGAAGGCCAGCGTGAGCAGAGCATCGCCGGCCAGGATGGCCGTGGCTTCGTCGAAGGCCCGGTGCAGCGTGGCCCGCCCCCGACGCAAGTCGTCGTCGTCCATCGCCGGAAGATCGTCATGGATGAGCGAATAGGTGTGGATCATCTCCACGGCGCAAGCCGCCGGCAGCGCCTCTTCGGCCGAACCGCCGCACCCCTGAGCGGCAAACAGCACCACCAGCGGTCGCAGCCGCTTGCCTCCGGCTAGCAGGCTGTAGACCATTGCCTGCTGCAACCGCCGGGGGCAGAACCACCCCCGGGCGTCCGGCTCCTGGGGAAGCCGGATCAGGCGCCGCAGCTCCGCCTCCACCAGCTTGCGCAACGGGGCGGCCAGCGCGGCAAAATCGGCTTGCGTGCCGGGAGGATTCACGGCAAAGGGGGGCTCCGGAGGTTTACTCTTCCTCTTCGGTTTCCTCGAACGGTTCGGTTTCCATCTGGCCTTGTTCGTTCACGCCGGTCAAAAGTTCCACGCGCATCTGGGCCTTCTCCAGCAGCCCGTGGCAACGCTTCAGGTAGCCCACGGCTTCTTCGTACCGGGCCAGGGCCTCTTCCAAGCCCAGCTCCCCCTCCTCCAGCTCGTGGACGATCTGCTCCAGGCGGTCCAGGGCTTCTTCGAAGGAAAGCTCCTCGGGGGCCGGAGCGTCTCTTTTCTTGCGCGTCTTTTTGGCCACGGGCAGCTTGCTCCTTGCCAGAAGGCAGAAAGAAGGCAGGCATGTTGGCTTTCTTGCATGATACCCCAGCCCCCCGGCGGAGAAAACGAGGGAAAAATCGTTTGACCCCCGCTCCCGCAACGGCCACCATGAATCCACGACGCAGCAAGCAGCAAAGCGGTTTTTTCCTGCCGGACGAGGACACCCTGCCATGATTCGCATCGGCATCGTCGGCTGCGGGCGGATTCTGGCCGCCCACCTGCGAGGCTACCGGCTGCTGCGGGAAGCCGGGGTGGAGGACTTCCAGATCACGGCCCTCTGCGCTCGCAAAGAGCAAGACGCCTGGATGTACATCCGCCGCGGCGAGGGCCCCCCGCAGCGGCCCCCGGTGAGCAATATTCCCGGCGACCCGCTGGCTATCGGCGACGAGTACCTTTCGGACTTCCAGCCCGAGGTGCCGGTGCAGGTCTATACCGACTACTGCCGCATGATGGCCCAGGCCCCCATCGACGCAGTGAACGACTTCACCACCCATGAGCTGCACCACCAGGTGGCCCGGGCCGCCTTCGAGCACGGCAAGCACCTGCTGACGCAAAAACCGCTGGCCGTCTCGGTGGCGGCCGCGGGCTGGATGTGCCAGGAGGCCCAGCGCCGCGGGCTGGTCTTCGGCGTGTTTGAAAACTTCCGCCAAAGCGAACAGACGCGGTACTTGACTTGGGCCTTCGGCCCCTCGGGACCCCTGGGCCCCTTGCAGATGCTCTATCTGGGCTACGTGGCCACGTGGTGGGCGCCCGACCTGGTGGTGGCCGAAACCCCCTGGCGGCACCGGCGCGTGGAAGGCGGGGGCTTGAGCCTCGACCTGGGCGTGCACTTCTTCGATCAGATCCGCCAGGTGGCCGGAGAGGTGACCGCGGTTTGCGGCCAGACGGCCGTCGTGGAGCCGGTGCGGGTGATCCGCGACTCCCAAGGCAACGTGGTGCAGCGGATCGAATGCGACGCCGACGATACGTTCTTTGCCTCGTTTGAAAGTGCCGGCGGGGCCGTGGGCAACCTGTGCGCAAGCTGGGCCGGCCGGGGCGGACCGGTGCGGATGGGCCAGGGCACCGTGTGGTACGGCGCCGGGGGCAAAGTGACCGGCAACCAGGTCACCCGGCCCGACGGCACCACCGCCGCGCTGGACGAGCTGTTCTGGTCGCAAGCCCCCGAGGAACTGAAACAGCGATGGTTCCCGCTGGGCCTGCGCGACAGCTTCGCCCTGAACCAACTGGACTGGCTGCGGGCCGTGCAAAGCGGCGGCGTGTCGGAAACCAGCGGCCAGGAAGGCTTGCGCGACCTGGCCTGTGCGTTTGCCATCCTGGAATCGGCCACCGCCGGCCGCCGCGTGCTGGTAGAAGAAGTGCTCTCCGGCCAGGTGAACCAGTACCAGCAGGAGATCGACCGTCGGTACGGATTTGCCGATTGACCAGGCGGCCCGTTTGCGCCTTCCGGGCCGCCGGCGAATCTTCTGCGAGGATTATTCCTGCCGGGGCAGGGGGCCGCATGCGATCAGTTCCGCCCCCGGGGCCGGCCCGTGAAAGATTGCTTCCAGCACCTCATTTGCTTTTTGGGGCGCCTGGTTCGGCGGAAGCTGCACGGCCGTAAACACGCCCTGGCTCCCCGGGGCGATCCGGCCCCAAGTGGCGTCCAGGCCCAGGGCCCGAGCCGCATCCAGCGTGATCATCCGCAGCAGTTGTGCCGGGGCTACCTGGTGCTGTGCTGCGGCGCAGCGGGCCTCGTGCAGCAACTCCAGTCCCGGCGAGCTGGCCCGGGAGTCGGTCCCCAGCACCACGCGCACCCCTTGTTGGAGTAGCTCCGCCAACGGGTAGGGCTGGTGTTGAAAATAAGCGTGCGTGCGCGGGCAATAGACCAGCGAAAACCGTTTGCGGCCCCGGGCCAGAAATTGCTGCTCCGCGGCCGAAAGATAGTTGCCGTGGATGACCAGCACCCGGTGGGCCTTTTGCAGGGATTGCAGAAAATCCAGCGGGCGAAGGCGGCCGGGCAGGGCTTCCGGGCACCAGGCGCCCAGCTCCTGCAACAGTTCAGCCAGTGGGCCGTCGCCGGTGCGCAGCAGCTCCAGTTCCTCGGGCGATTCGGCCAGGTGAAACTGAAGCGGCAGGTGCCGCCGGCGGCTCTGGCCCACGGCCCAGGCCAACAGACGCGGATGCACGGTGTAAGGGGCATGCGGGCTCAAGCCCCAGCCAAGCCACCCGGCGGCGGGGGCTTGTTGCAGGAACTGCTCGGCCCGGGCAATGGCTTGCTCGGCCCTTTCGGGGGTAAGCCCCAGCAGCTCGAAAAACACCACCAATTGCGGCCATGGGGCAGGGGGAATTCGTTGGGCCGCGGCGCTGAGCACTTCGCCCACTGCGGCCACCCCGGCCGCAGCACTTTCCCGCAGTCCGGCTTGCCAGGGGGAGGGAACCTCCGCCGGCGGCTCCTCCCGGCTGCGGCGCCACTGCACCACCTGCTCGATCCACCGGGGGAACGCCATCCCGGGCCGGCCCAGCGGGCGCTGGAGCAGGCTGAACTCCAAGTGGCAATGCGCGTTGACTAGCCCCGGCAGAAGCGCCACGCTCCCCAACTCCAGTGGCCGCGTAGTCAACCCTCGGCCCACGGCCACCACCCGACCTCGCTCAAGCTGCACCTGGCCCTCGGGCAGCGGTTCGCCCTGGACGGGGAACACCCAGCGGGCCTGCAACACTCCCGTGGCTGGAACGCGTCGCAAGGGGACATCCGAGCCCCAAGAGGCCGCTTTGTGCTCCTGGTGCCGCATCGGGATCGGCTCCGCTTCGGAAAAGGCTTTCCAGTGGGGAGATTTTCATCCTAGGGGCTACAGGTCCAGCTGGCGAGCCGCCGGAGTCTTGGGTCTTGGGTCCTGGGTCTTGGGGAGGTGCTACCGCACCGATGCGAGAACAAACGCCAATACGCAAACCAGCGAGCCGGGAGCGTCAGCTCCCGGAGGGGCGGCGAGCCGCCAGCTTCAGCTGGCGGAGGGCTTGGAGGCTTGGAGGCTTGGAGGGATGGAGGAGCCCCGCACGTCAGTGCGGGGAGAGACGGAATCGGCTTGCGGCCTGCGGCCTGCGCCTTGCGCCGGTGCTTCCGCACCAGTGCGAGAAAAAGCGTTTATTTTTGCAAACGGCGAGCCGCCAGCTTCAGCTGGCGGAGGGCTTGGAGGCTTGGAGGCTTGGGGGGATGGAGGAGCCCCGCACGTCAGTGCGGGGAGAAACAGTATCGGCTTGCGACTTGCGCCGTGCGGCGTGCGCCGGAGCTTCCGCACCAGTGCGAGAAAAAGCGTTTATTTTTGCAAACGGCGAGCCGCTGGCTTCAGCCAGCGGAGAAAAATAACGCAATGCACTTATCCGGCTCTCCCCGGGCTGAAGCCCGGGGCTCGCCAAAGCGAGAAACAACGCCGACTCACACACCAACCGGCGAGCCGCCAGCTTCGTACGTGTTTAGCGTGCCAGCACAAGACGAAGCGCCCCCAGCTCAAAAGCAAGCCGAAGGCTTGCCAGCCCAGTAGCCGGTGGTCGGAGCGGAGCGGAGACCACCGGAAAGCGACGGCCATTACCCCACCCAGCACCCCGGCAGGGGTGCCAGAAACAAGGACCGTTTTGCCCTCTGGCATCCCTTCGGGATGCTAACAGCCCGTTGAAGAATGTTCCCCGATACGGAATCGCGTCATAGGACTAGACGTATTTTCTGAAAAAAACGGCTCGGCAGGAGCCTCGCCCTCCCAAACTTGCGTTTTTCAACAGGCTGCTCAAGGACAAGGAAAAACGCTGCCTTCCGGGGGTCTGACGACCTGGTTGTTCTACACATCTTGCCCTGGGGAGGCGCGGCTCCCGGGGCCGAAGGTCCGCCAGCACTGGGCCATGTCCAACAGCCGTGTCATGCCTCGCCATAACGTCTCCGGACCCGGAAAGCCCCCGCGTCGAGGAAGGTAACCGCCCAACTGCGCCACCCACTGAATCATCTGGTCCAACCTCGGGGGTTTCTGCGGGGGAGCCCTCCGGTGCACGATCCAATACGCCGCTTTCCACTCCTCCGGCTCAAACACCA
>JALSGI010000491.1 GCA_026982835.1 Planctomycetota bacterium
GGCCTGCATGCGGAAGCTGCTGGTGATCCTCAACGCCATCCTCCGCGACGGCCAACCGTGGCGTAGCCGCTTGGAACCCCAAAACGCATGATTTTCCCTTGACAGGAAAGACAGTCACTCCCAAACCTGCGTTTTTCAACGGGCTGTTAATCCTCGAAACGGTGAGCCGCCGGCGTCAGCCGGCGGTTGAACGGCGAGCCGGGAGCGTAAGCTCCCGGTTGCACCAAACAAAGCAACCACCGACACGGTTCAAAACAACCGCATGCTCACGCATGCGGCTCGCCAGGCGGCAGGGCCGCCAGCCACTGGGAGCTTCCGCTCCGCAGCTGGAACAAACGTAAATTGTCGAAACGGCGAGCCGCTGGCTTTAGCCAGCGGAGAAAAAACGCATTGCGATCGTACTGCTCTCCCCGGACCGAAGTCCGGGGCTCGCCAAGGAACTTCCGCTCCAATGCAAGAACAAACGCCGATTTGCACAACTGGGAGGGCGAGGCTCCCGCCGAGCCGAAGAAGCGGAGAAAAGTTAGCCAAACCAATAAACGCTCACACCACCCACGGCGAGTCGCCAGCTCGCCGAAGCACGTTTCCAGGTGAATGAAGTAAACAAACAAAATTGTCCGCCATTGGTCACCTAATAAATATCACGCACCCAAAATGAACCACACCACCAAACCCCAAACCGACAGCACCCCCAAGCAATCCCCGCCCGATGCAGCCGAGCGGAGGCGTTTTCTGCAGTTGGGCCTGGCCGCCCTGAGTAGTGGCTTTCTGGCGACCCTGGGGAGCTGTAGCGCATCCGGCGCCGGGGATGGCAAGCCCGGCGGTTCTTCCCCGCCAAAGAAAAACCGCAACGGCAAAACCCCCACGCCCGGTGGCGAAGCGGACCCCCTGGGCAAAATCGACTGGGAGCAGTGGCGCAAGGTGCGCGGCAAGCCCTATCGCCGCGGGCAGCTCCACGCCCCGGGCGTGTGCCAGTTGCCCGGCCCCGGGGCCAAGCGGAACTGGCCCGATGTGAACAAGTACAAAAACGTGCAGGTGGTGCCGGGCATGTGCCAGCTTTGCAGCACCGTGTGCGGCATCCTGGGTTATGTGAAGGACGGGCGGTTGCTCAAGGTGGAAGGCAACCCGCGCGACCCCAACAGCCGCGGCAAGCTGTGCGCCCGCGGCCAGGCGGCCCTGAACCACCAGTACCATCCCGAGCGGCTGCTTTATCCCCTACTGCGGGTAGGCCGCCGGGGCGAGGGACGCTGGCGGCGGATCACCTGGGACGAGGCCCTGGACCTGCTGGCCGAGAAGCTGCGGCGGGTGCTGGATTCGGGCCGGCCCGAGGAGTTCGCCTTCCACCAGGGCCGTTTGCGTTCCAAGGACATCGTCAAGCGGTTCCTCAACGCCTTCGGCACCCGCACGCAACTTTCGCATCGGGCGCTTTGCTCGGGCAACCGCCGCGCGGCAATGCTCACCTACATCTGGGAAAGCGACTGGGACCTCACCGATGTGGAACACGCCAAGTACATCCTCAACTTCGGCTCCAACGCCTTCGAGGCCCACCAGGGCCATGTGCCCCTGGCCCAGCGGATCCAAAACGCCCGGTTCAACAACGGGGCCAAGCTGGTCACGTTCGACGTGCGGCTCTCCAACACCGCCGCGTGCAGCGACGAGTGGTTTGCTCCCTTCCCCGGCACCGACGGGGCGGTGGCCCTGGCCATGGCCCACGTAATCCTGAACGAAGGACTGCATGATGAACAGTTCCTGCGCCAGTGGACCAATGTCACGCCCGAAGAGTTGCACAAGCTGCTCAAGCCCTACACGCCGCAGTGGGCGCAGCGGGTAAGCGGCATCCGAGCCGAGGACATCGCCCGCATTGCCCGGGAGTTTGCCCAGGCCGCCCCGCACTGCACCACGCTCTGCAACCGGGGCAGCTCGGCCCACCTGAACGGCTATTACAACGATCGGGCCATCCATCTGCTCAACGCGCTGGTGGGGAGCGTGGGCCAGGTGGGCGGATGGTGCTGGAGCCCCTGGAGCGGAGTCACCCCGCGGCTAAAGCCCCCGGCCGGACCGCCCACGCCGGACACCTACAGCGTGTTGGAAGACCCGCCGGAGTACCCGCTGGCCAACACCTGGCGGCGGATGCGCGTAGGCGAGATCGTCTATCTTTACCTGCTGCAGAAACGGGCCCGGCTTCAGGTCTATATGACCTACAACCTGGACTCCCCGCTCACCTGGCCCGAAGAAAGCCTCACCCGGCAAGTGCTCTGCGACGAGGAGCGGATCGGCTTCCACGTGGCCATCACCTGTTTCTACAACGAAACGGCCCACTACGCCGACCTGGTGCTCCCCTGGACCACCTACCTGGAACGCTGGGACCTGGACGCCCGCGGCTCGTACCAGTTGCGTCCCTACGTGGGCCTGCGCACGCCGATGGTCC
>JALSGI010000492.1 GCA_026982835.1 Planctomycetota bacterium
GAACGTGCTGCTGGGGGCCACCACGTAAAACGGCACGCCGTGCTCTCGGGCGGCCAGGGCCACTGCGTAGGTGCCGATCTTGTTGGCCGTATCGCCGTTGGCCGCAATGCGATCGGCCCCCACCAACACCGCCTGCACCTGCCCGGAACGCATCAACCAGGCGGCCGCCGAATCGCAAAGCAGAGTGACCGGGATGCCGCGCTGTTGCAGTTCCCAGGCGGTGAGCCGGGCCCCCTGGAGCAGCGGGCGAGTCTCGTCGGCATACACCCGCAGGCTCTTCCCCTGCTCGAAGGCCCGGAAGATGCAACCCAGGGCCGTGCCGTAGCGCGAGGCGGCCAAGGCTCCCGTGTTGCAGTGGGTCAGCACGCCGGTGCTGTCGGCCAGAAGCGAGGCCCCGTGCTCGGCCATCTGGCGGCACATCTGCTCGTCTTCCCGCTGGATGGCCACCGCTTCCTGCCACAGCCGCCGGTGGAGCTGTTCGGACGGTAGCTCTCCAGCAAGCTGGTCCAGCAGCCTCAGCAGCCGATCCAAGGCCCAGGCAAGGTTGACCGCCGTGGGCCGGCTGGAGGCCAGGTGCCGGGCCAGCTGCTGCGCCCGGCGGCGGAACTGCTCGGGCGGATCGCCGCGATGCGGCTGGAGCCCCAGCACCAGGCCGTAAGCGGCGGCCATGCCGATGGCCGGAGCCCCGCGGACGGACAATCGGCGGATGGCCTCGAAGACCTCTTCGGCCCGGTGGCAGTCCAGCAGTGTCACTTCTGCGGGCAGCCGCGTCTGGTCCAGCAAGCGCAAATGCCCTGTGGCATCGCCGATCCATTCCAGCGTGGGGGGGACGGAACGCATGCGTCCTCTGTTGCGAGAGTGACAGAATTCGGGAGAGGAACCGCTTTGGCCGAACCGGTCCTGCGGTCATGCAAAGCTCATGGTCCCCCAACGGCTCAGCCGGGGTCAAGAGGGATCGTCCGCGGGAGGGCTAGTTGGTCTTTTCGGCGGCTTGGCGGAGACGCTTTCGGGCGCGGGCCAGCAGAGGGCCCAAGCTGTTTTCCGCTATCCCGGTGGCCGAGCTGATCTCGCGGTAGCTTTTCCCCTCCAGGTGGAACATCCGCACCACTTCCGCTTCGGTGCCTTCCAGCTGCTGGAGCAGCCGCTGCACTTCTTCCCGGTCGGCGATTCGTTCTTCGGGTGGAGGGGAGTCGTCGGGCACCTGGGCCGGGAGCGAGGTTTTGGCCCGGGCCTTGCGCCGCAGCAGCTGGCGGACCACGATTCGCCGGGCCACCACGGCCAGGTAGGTGGCCAGGCTGGCCTTGCGGCGGAAGCGGCGAAGCAGCGCGTAATCGTCGCGGAGGATCTCCACAAACACCAGGCTGCACAGGTCTTCCATGTCTTCCGGGGAGAGGTTCACGGAGCGGGCCTGGGCCGCCTGCTGGATGACATGATAGACCAATCCCACGAAACGATCCACGAAAGCCTGCCACGCTTCCGACTTGCCTTCCAGACAGCGCTGGAGCAACTGGCGATCGATTTCCGAGAGTGCCACAAGCAGGACCCTCTGACTGAGGAAAACCGTGCCGAAGCAATCAATCCTGGGCCCCCGGAAGCTCCCGTTCCCCCCAGCACGCCCGGCGGAATCGGGGCCAATGCCATCTTGCCCGCTGTCGAACTCCATCGCTCTCTTTTCGGCAGCCCTTTCATTCTACGCCGGGAGAGCCGGACCGGGCAAGAAAAACCCGCCGCTGCCCGGACGGTTGTTCCCGCCGGGATAGCTTTTAGGATAGACTTGCACCTTGTTTGTTTCCCTGCCGGGGAGCCGGTGTCCCCGAAACTCGTTTGCCGAGGACTTCCACGGTGATCATCGTTCTCAAGCCCGAGGTGACCGAAGAACAAATCCAGCACGTCATCCAGCGGGTGGAGTCGTTGGGGTTGCGGGCTCATCTGAGCCGTGGCAGCTATCGCACGATCATCGGAGTGATCGGGGATGAGACCAAGCTACAGGCCGAACCGCTGGCGGCCATCCCGGGCGTGGCCGAAGTGGTGCCGATCCTCCCCCCCTACAAGCTGGCCAGCCGCGAAGCCCACCCCCAGCCCACCGTGGTGGAAGTGGGCGGGGTGAAGATCGGTGGCGGGTATGTGGCCTTGATTGCCGGACCTTGTGCCGTGGAGAGCTACGAACAGATGCAAGCAATCGCCCGGGCGGTCCGCCGGGCCGGGGCGGCGATCCTTCGCGGCGGAGCCTTCAAGCCCCGCACCAGCCCGTATTCCTTCCAGGGACTGGGGGAGGAAGGCTTGCACATCTTGCGAGCCGTGGGGGACGAGCTGGGCATGCCGGTGGTGACCGAGGTGATGGACCCCCGCCGCGTGGAGCTGGTGAGCCAGTATGCTGACATGCTCCAGATCGGTGCCCGCAACATGCAGAACTTCACCCTGC